>NZ_JMFG01000015.1 GCF_000687145.1 Thermoanaerobaculum aquaticum | reverse complement strand
TTGAAGGTGATTGAGCGGCAAGCAGAGGAGATTCGAACGCTTGAGGCCGATCTGTTGATTCAGAAAGAGGTCATTGATAGGCTCCGAGAAGTTCTGGGTGAGTTACTAGCGGTACGTCGCAGCAAACTCTTTTCTTTCCTCAATAAGATTGGCGTTTGGGGGTGGATCTCGGACGTACTTGAAAGAGCAGAACAAGAAATTAGCAGGCGTCGGTAGATGAGTGGGATCCCGAAATAGCGGGACGCGGAGAGGGTGTGCTTAGGAGGGTAAGGGAGGGAAGTGTTCGGGTTTGAGATAGAAGGCGTTAGAAGAGTGTCTTGGGGGGCAAACAGAGTAAGCGTGGAGTAACTTTTCTGTGAGCTAGGTTTTTCTCGAGCCGGGGAATGGTGCTTTAAAGATCAATGCCCAGATGTAGGCAGCGCATTAATCCATCTATGCATCTCTGCATCTATGCAGTCAAGGAGCAGGCCCTACCTCCAAGCGAGTGGCTTCCCTCGACCACCTGTCCGAGGGGATAGTGCACCGGGCTTCCGCGCAAGGAAAGCACTAGAAGCCGCAAACGCTTGGAACGAGCACGAAAGCCGCAAATCACGTGTCAGCTTCGGGAAGTCTTCCACGACGTCGTGAAGCAATATGTTTACCCAGAAATACTTCGCAACAAGCTGTAAACCAAGAAAAACCTGTTGCCCCCGCTTCACAAACAACATTCCTCCCCAAAGAGCGAGTAAATCCGGGAAATCTTACCCAGCTCTAAGCGATGGTAGAGGATGCCAACCGAAGACTGCGCTACCACGTTTTACCGTAAGTCTCATGGCCGTCGACACAATTTTCAGCGCGGGGCAGTAAGAGCAAGAAGCCTTCTACTATTTCCGCGTGCTACGCCTTTACGTTATCCGCTTTAAATGCGGAAACTTCTCGCTCAATGGAAAGGTCCGGGGGCCCTAGGTGTCTCGGCCACCGCCAACTCCACCCTCTTCGCTAACCGCTTCTTCTTTTACTAATCCAACCTTCCCAAAGGCCGCACTTAGTGTTCATTTTCTTCCTCCGACCAGCCGTATTCGGGACTTCGCCTTGATCAAGCCAACATAATTAAGCAAGGGTAATAGTAGTCTTCGGCAAGGGGTCGTGGGCCCTACCCAGGAGCGAGACAAAAACTCCAATTCAGGCGGAAATGAACCCCTCCCGCTCGAGGTAAAGCAGGATTTCGTGGACGGCTTCTTCGGGGCTCATATCGGCCGTGTTGAGGACGAGCTCGGCGTCGTCGGGGGGCTCGTAGGGGTCGGAAATCCCGGTGAACTCGGGGATGAGGCCGGCTCTCGCCTTGGCGTAAAGGCCTTTGCGATCCCGGGCTTCGCACACCTCCAGGGGGGTGCTGACGTAGACCAGCACAAACCCTCCGTGGCGGCTGATTTCCCGCCGGATCTCCTTGCGGACGCTGTCGTAAGGGGCGATGGGGGCACACAGGGCGATGCCTCCAGCCTTGGTGATTTCGCTGGCCACGAACCCAATGCGGCGAATGTTGATGTCGCGGTCGTTCTTGGAAAACCCCAACTCGGAGGAGAGGTGCTTGCGAACCAGGTCCCCGTCCAAAAGGGTGACAGACCGACCGCCAATTTCCAAAAGCTTGACCTGAAGGACCCGTGCCAGCGTTGACTTCCCCGAGCCTGAAAGCCCGGTAAAGAACACCGTGAAGCCCTGTTTGGCGCGCGGCGGGTACGTCCGGCGCAGCTCTGCTTCCACTTCTGGGTACGTGAACCACGAGGGGATGGGCTTTCCTTGGTTAAGGAGTTGCCGCAGCTGCGTGCCGGAAAGGCTTCGTACCGTGCTTTTCGGTGGAACCTTGTCTTCCTCCACGTAACTGGCTAGCTCTTCCACAAAGACCATGTTCTTGAAAGGCACCAAACGGATGCCCAGCTCTTCTTCGTGTTTCTTGACCAGCTCCTGGGCCGCGTAGGGGTCGTAAAAGGGCACTCCCTGGGAATCCGCGCCGGGGCCGGCGTGATCGCGCCCGACGATGAAGTGGGAGCAGCCGTAGTTCTTGCGGATAATGGCGTGCCAAAGGGCTTCCCTGGGACCTGCCATGCGCATGGCCAAAGGCAAAAGCGAGAGGGTAGCCATGCCGGGAGGGTAATGGGGGAGCAGGGCCTGGTAACACCGCACCCGGGTGTAGTGGTCCACGTCCCCAGGTTTGGTCATTCCCACTACGGGATGGATCAGCACCGAGGCCCCGGTTTCCTTGGCCGCTTGGATGGTGAGCTCCACGTGGGCGCGGTGCATGGGGTTGCGGGTTTGAAAAGCCACGATCCTCTTCCAGCCCAGGCGAGCAAACTCGCTGCGGAGCTGGGACGGGGTATGGCGGAGGGCGACAAAATCGTAGTGGGTGGGGAGTTGCAGCCCTTCCACCGGGCCGCCCACGTACACCGGATGGGTGTGGTGGAAAAGCGCCGCGACCCCGGGGTGTTCTTGGGAGTCGGTGCCGTAAACCCGCTGGGCTTCTTCGCGCTTTTCCGGCCGCCAGATGTCCTGCACGTGGAGCACAGCCAAACAAACGCCTTCAGGGTCCCGCAAAGCCAAGGGTTTCCCCGGCGCAAGCTGGGAGGCCAGCTCCTCCGAGACGTCAAGCACGATGGGAATGGGCCAGAGGAGCCCGGAGGGCAGGCGCATGCTTTGAAGCACCGCTTTGTACTCTTCGGAGGTCATGAAGCCTTGAAGGGGCGAAAAACCGCCGTTGAGGAGGAGCTCCAAGTCGCAGAGCTGCCGGGGCGTAAGATCCCAGGATGGGAAGTTAAGAGATGCTGCCTTGAGTTCTTGCGCCCGCTCTGGAGTCACGAGCAGGTTGACGAGCTTGCCCCCGTGGGCAGGAACCAGAGACTGCATAGGTCCTCCAAGGCCAGGAATGCTAGCACGCCAGCGAAGGGAGCTTTCCTTGGCAGGCCAACGTTGACAGTTCAAAAAGAGCGGGGAATAATGCGCAGCGCGCCGGAGTGGCGGAATGGCAGACGCGCGGGACTCAAAATCCCGTGTCCGCAAGGGCGTGTGGGTTCGACTCCCACCTCCGGCACCAGCCAATCGCGTCCCCGCAAGCAGCTGTCATTAAGCCTCGGCTAAGATGGGGGCCATGCCGGGTCCCCGCTGCGTTAGCCTCTCCTCGCCGCTGGAAGCTGAGGACTACATGGCCTCCAAACTTCAAAGTACTTGGGCCGGCGGCTTTTTTTCCGGCTCACAAGCTCTGGTGGTGGTGCCTTCCCGGAGCGTGCGGGAGGGGCTGGTGCAAGCGCTGCTCCAGCGGCGAACTGCCTGGCTGGGCGTGGAGGTGCGGACCCTGCAGGGGGTGGCGTACAGCGTCCTCCAGCAAGCAGGTTTTGCGTTTCGGTCGGGGGAGCCGCTTTTTCCGGTGGTGGTGAGCCGGGTGGCGCAGGCGTTTCAGGAGCGGTACGGCTTCTTGCAGCTGCTTTCGCCTGTGGAGCGGGTTCAGCCGCTGGTGGCTACGGTTCGCGACCTTTTGGACGCGGGGTTTTCCCCTGACCATCTGGAAGCAGCCTGCGAGCTCATCGATGCCGAAGTCAAGGACGCTTTGGGCGAGCGGGCCACGGCGCTTTTACAGGTGGCGGCCGCGGTGGATGGGGCCCTCCGCACCAACGGCGTGTTTCGCCGCAACGACGCTTTGAGCTTGGCCACACACCTCCTCAAGACCCGAGGGGCTTCTCCGTGGCCGGCTCGCCCCCTGCTGGTCTATGGGTTTGCGGACGTCACCGGCGTGGCCGCCGATTTCCTGGAGGCGCTGCTGGCCGCCAGTGACGGGGAGCTGGTCTTGGTGCAGCCCCCCGACCCCATTGACCGCCAGCGGGGAGCCGGAGAGGCGTTTTTGAGCCGTCTGCTTCGTCGGGTGCCGGGGGTGGAAAGCAAGGGCAGCAAAGGACCTTCACCCCTTTCCCAGCTTTCCCTCTGGGAGGCGCCGGAGCTGGAAGCGGAAATTCGCTGGGTAGCCGAGGACATTAAGAAGCAAATAGCGGCAGGGGTTAAGCCGGAGCGCATTGGTGTGGTGGCGCGCAGCCTCGAGCCTTACGCTTTGGCCGTCCGGCAGTGCTTTTCGGCTTTGGGGGTGCCGTTTTCGGCGTACCAGCCGGCACCTGCACCGCCGCCGCTTTTGGCCCGCATGCGGGCGCTGGTGGGCCTGGCAGCGGAAGGTCTGGAGGCCCCGGTTTCCAGGCTTCTTTCAGCGATTCCCCGGGGCGACGGCAAAACTCGGGCTTTGGCTTCCGCGCTTTTGCGGCTTTCGGGGGCGGTGGGGGCCCGCACGGCGGGCCAGCTTGTGGAAAGGGCCCCTGGTCTTTTGCAGGAGCAGGGAAACACGGCTCTTTTCGGCCAGTGGCCTGCTTCAGAGGCAAGCGCCTGGCTTTCCCAACTGCAGACGGTTTTGGTTTCCCTTGGGGACGCCCCCAGCGCCGCGGGGTTTGGTGAAAGGCTGCGGGCGCTGGCGGCGCTCTGTGATCCCGGCGGGGAAGCTGCAGGGGTTTTAGCGGATGCTCTCCCGGCGGTGAGCGAGAGCGTGGGCAATCTTTCCCTTTCTCGCCGGGAGCTGTGTTTCCTGCTGAGCGAGGAGCTGCGCCAGCGGCCTTCGCTGCCCCTGGGGGGCAACGGCGGGGGCGTGGCGGTGCTTTCCGCCATGGAAGCCCGCTTTCGCACGTTCGAACGGCTTTACCTGGTGGGCTTGCAGAGGGACATCTTCCCCCGGGTCCCCAGGGAAGACCCCCTGCTCCCGGACCACGTGCGGCAAAAGCTTGCGGTGCTCCTGCCCGATATCCCCCTGGCCGAGCGGGGGGCAAGCGAGGAGCGGTACCTCTTTGGATTGTTGTTAGCCTCGGCCCCTTCGGTGTGGCTTTCGTGGCCGGCTCACGATCCCGATGGAAGGCCTTTGGCCCGCTCGCCGTTTGTGGACGAGCTGGTGGTGGCGTACCCGGAGCTTTCTGTGCAAAGGATCCCGGGACGGCAGGCGCTGGTCTGGGGAGGCAGCTTCCGACCGGCGCCGGCTGGCGAATGGGCGGTGTACGCCGGGCTGCACGAGGATGCAAAGGCGTGGCGAGCCGCTTTCCAGCTGGCGCTGGAAAAGGCAAGCGCCACCGTGGCCGAAACCGTGGGTTTTTCCCCAGGGAAGCTCACCGAGGCCCGGCAGCGCGTGCTCAGGGAGTGGGACCCACCCCCGTGGGAAGCCAAAGAACGCGCTCTTTCCCCTTATCTGGGCTTCTTGGGGCCCAGCCCGTGGGTGGAGGAGACCACCAGCCTCTGGGCGGTGACCAGCATGGAAGCCTACGCCCAGTGCCCCTGGAAGACCTTTGTGGAGCGGGTGCTGAGGTTGCAAAACCTTTACGCAGGCGAAAGCGAGGGCACCGATCTGACCCCTCGCCTGCTGGGGGATGTGGTGCACGGGGTGCTGGAGAGGATCCTCAAAGCCCACCTCCAGGAGCAGAAGCGGCGGCAGGGGGAGGGAGAGTCAGGCCAGGGGTCACCTTTGCAGTGGCCGTCCCAGCGGGAGTTTATTGGCATCTTGAAAGAGGTGACCAACGACCGGCTCCGGCGGGTGGGCGTGGTGTACCCGGGTTTGATGCTGGCGCTGTTTGCGGCAGCCCAACCTTTCCTGGCGGTGGCCCGGCGCCTGCTCGTGGAAGGGGAGTTGGGGAACGTGGTGGCCAGCGAGGGTTCCGGTTGGATTGAAACCGGGCCTGGTTCGCCACAGTGGCACTTCCGCTTCGATGCTGCGGTCCAGAAGGACGGAGTGCCTGTGCTTTTGGATTTCAAAACCGGAAGCCCCGAGCCGTATGTTGAGAAAAAAACCGAGTTGGCAGCCCGGGTGCGGCGGGGAGAGCTTTTGCAGGGGGCCGTTTACGCTACGGCCACCGGTAGCATAGGCTGCTACGTTTTCTTGCAGCCCGACTGGGACAAGGGGCGCGTGTTTCCGATCACGGATTCGCCCGTTTTGCGCAAAGCTGTTGTGACGACGTTTCAAGCGTTTTTCACCAGGGCCCGATGGGGGGTCTTTTTTCCCCGGCTCTTTGACCCGGTGGCCGGGAAGGAGCCGGACGCCTGCGAGCGCTGTCAGGTGCGGTTGGCCTGTTCCCGGGGGGAGTCGGGGGCCCGGCGGCGGCTCAAGCGCTGGGGCGAAACCGCTCCCACCGGTGGCCCGGCGGCGGAACTGGCCTGGCGTCACTGGTGGCTTCCCAAGGAGAACTAGCTGTGGGGCAAACGGAACGCTTTCGGGCTCTCCGGGAACAGGACACCAAAACCCGTACCCTGGCGGTGACCGAGTTTTCCCGCCCGCTTTTGGTGGAAGCGGGCGCCGGCACAGGAAAGACGGCGCTCTTGGTGGCCAGGATTCTGGCGTGGAGTTTAGGTCCGGGCTGGGAGCAGGCGGAAGCTGAAGCCGGGGGATCAGCACAGGACATAGCGGGACGGGTGGCCTCGGGGGTGGTGGCTATTACCTTCACCGAGAAAGCCGCAGCGGAAATGGGCACGCGCCTGGCGGAAGGCCTGGCCACGGTTTTGGCCGGCAAGCTCCCCCACGGTTTGGAGCTGGCCCAGCTGCCGGAACCGGAGGTTTGCCGGGAGCGCAGCCGGGCGCTTCTGTCGGTTTTGGACCGCTACGTGCTCTGCACCATCCACGCCTTTGGCCTGCGCCTTTTGGCCCGCTACCCGCTGGAAGCGGGGCTGGCCCCGGGTTTTCAGGTGGATGCCGAGGGCTTCGGGGTTTCCCGGGTGGTGGAGGACGTGGTTGCCGATTTCCTGGCCAACCCCGACTCTTCCCTGATGGCGCCCTGGCAGGTTTTGGGCCTGCGGCAAATTGGTCCCGAGGAGCTCACCGAAGCGCTAGTGGCTGCGGTGCAACAGGGGGTGAGCCCCGAGGCGGTGGCGAAGTTTCCGCTGGAGGAGCAGCTGGAATGGTTGGCCCGGGAGCTTAAGGAAAAGCTCGGCCAGCTGGCGCAAACCATCGCACCCTTAGCGCAGGAAAAGCGCCTCAAAAAAGCCGGGGAGCTTTGGGAGCTAGCAAGCACTTGGGCCAGCCACACCGGCGCCACGGAGGAGTTCTTGCAGCAGGTGGTGGCCGAGCTGGAAGCCAAGGGCGTGCTTCCCAAGCTCAACGACTGGGGGCGGGGGAAGTTTGCCCAAACGGAAGTGAGCGTGCTGGCTGAAAACGCTCTAGCCGTGCAGATGCTTTCGCTGTGGCTGGTGGGTCTGTGGAAGGCCGCCCGTTTGAGCGAGCCGCAAACCCTGCGGGCCTTTCTTTTGCTGGGCGAATCTTTCCTGGCGGAAATTTACAGGCGCCTGCGGGAGGCTGGCCTCGTAACCTATCAGGACCTGCTCACCGGCTCGGTGCGGTTGCTTTCCGAGCACCCCCACATTGCCAGAAGGGAAAGGACCAGGATCAAGCAGCTGTTGGTGGACGAGTTTCAGGACACCGACCGCTGGCAGGGCAGGCTTGTGAGCCTTTTGGCGCTGGCCGACGAGGACCCCAGGCCGGGGCTGTTTCTGGTGGGGGATCCCAAGCAGTCCATCTACGGGTGGCGTTCTGCTGATCTGGCGGTGTACGACGGATTCAAGGAAAAGGTGAAAAAAGCTGGCGGCGAGGTTTGCCCATTGGTGGTGAACTTCCGCTCGGTGCCGGTGATCCTCGACGAGGTGGAGCGGGCGGTGAGGCCGGTGATGCAGGAAGAGCCGGGCATGCAGCCGGCCTTTCAGGAGCTGGCGCCCTTCCGCTCGCGGCCCGAAGACACGGGGTTTATGGAGGGAAAGCACCGCCCGGTGGAGTACTGGGTTTGCTGGGAGTTTGACGGCGGGGTTGCCAACCGGAAAACGCGCATGGCGGACTCTCGGGAGCTGGAGGCCAACGCCCTGGCGCACCATATCTTTGAGCTCCACGAGCTTTACGGTGTTTCCTACAGCCACATGGCGGTGCTGCTGCGGGCCTTTTCCGACGCCGACGTTTACCTGGAGGCCATGCGCCAGCACGGCATCCCCTACGCCACCACCCACGATCCCACGTACTTCCAGCGCCGGGAGGTTCTGGACGCCTTTTGCCTGCTGCAGGCGGTGGCCGATCCCGAAGACGAGCTGGCCCTGGTGGGGTTTTTGCGCTCAGCTTGGGCGGGGATTCCCGACGCGGCGTGGTGGGAGCTGAAAAAACGGGGGTTTTTCCCGCTGGTGCGGGAGCTTTACGGGGTGGATGGGGAAAGGCTTTCCCAGCTTCAGCGCATGCTTGCGGAAGTGGCGCAGGGGCTTTCGGCGCTCATGCCGGGAAAGGACCGCATCCGCGGTTGGGAGCAAGCGGCGCTTTGGGCTCTGCTTTGCCTTGGGGTGTTGCGCCAGAGCTTCCATCAGGACCCGGCCGATGTCTTTGTGGCCCGGGTGCAGTCCTGGCTTTTGCCGGAGGCTACGGAAGCCGCTCGTTTTCCCGGGCGGGTGCGGGTTGCCAACCTCGAGCGCTTCTTCCGCTTCGTCCTGAGCGGGCTGCCTTCCTTCCCAACCCCGAAGGAGCTGGTGCAGGCCTTGCGCCGGGCAGTGGAGGAAGCGCAAAGGGAAGGGGGAAGCCGGCCTCCGGAAGCGGACGAAGCGGTGCTGGTCACCACCATCCATCAAGCCAAGGGCCTGGATTTTCCTTTTGTGTTTTTGGCCGATGTGGCCCGGGGGAGCCGCGGCAACCGCGGACCGGTGGCCGGTGCCTGGTGGCTGGGAAGCGGCGAGAGCAGCGCCGACCTGGTGCTCAAGGTGGGAAAGCTGGCCACCCCCAACATCTTTCACCTTTGGGCGTGGCAGGAGCAGGTGGCCGAGGCGGAAGCCGTGCGTTTGTTGTACGTGGCCCTCACCCGTGCGAAGGAGCGCCTGGTGGTATCCGGGCATTGGCCGGAGCAACCGGCAAGCCAGGCACTGGTGGGCCTTTTGAGCCGCCGGGAAAACCTCCCCGATTTGGAAAGCCTGGCGGCCAAGCTGGACGGCAGCGACCGGGTGGAGGCCGGGGGAGCGCTTTGGGTTTTCCCCGGGGCAGTGCGGCTTCCCGAAGTGAAGGCGCAAAAAAAGCAAGCCGCTGCTTTGCCGGTGGAAGAACTCAAGCAACACGTCATGCGGCTGGAACAAGAGCAACAGCAAGCGCAGCGGCGGCAGCAGCTGCCGTTGGGCCAGGCGGTTTCCGCGGAAGCTCACGAAGAGCTACGGGAGCTTTTGGCCGCCGGAGAAGAAAAGCCCTTGGCCGGGCACAATGCGGCCACGGTGGCGGGAACCGTGGTGCACCGGGTCCTGCAGGCGTGGGACTTCAGCCGCGACCAAGACCAGGAGCTGGAAAGGCAACTGCAGCTTCTTGCCACCTACGCCCCCGTAGATGCCGATCCCCAAGAGGTTACCGCCGGCGTGGAGCGGGCCAGAGCCTTGCTTACGCGGTTCCGTGCGTCTCCCCTCTTTTTGGAGTTTTGCGCCCTGGGCGATCGGGTTCTGGGACGGGAGGTGCCGGTGCTGCTTGCCGGGGACAGCACGAAGGTTGCAGGCTTTTACACCGGCGCCATTGACCTTGTGTACCGCGACAACGGGCAGGTGGTGGTGGCGGATTTCAAGACCGATGCGGTGGAGGGCGAAGAGCTTATGGCTCGCGCCCGGGCTTACCGGTCCCAGGGCGCCCTTTATGCCCGAGCCGTGGCCCAGGCGCTGGAGCTGGAGCATCCCCCCCGCTTTGAGCTGTGGTTTCTGTGGTCCGGGCAAAAGGTGGTTTTCCGGGAAAAGGAGCTTTTCCTGGAGGAAACCGCCGGAAAGCCCTGATCCCCCCAAGGCGGAGCGGCCCGGGCGGGGTCTGCAAAGGCCCCGTTGCTCAACGGCGTGGCCCAGGCCTTATATTGGAAGCATGAGCGAGCTGAAGCGGGTGAGGCCGGGAGTTTGGGAGGTGGCCCCTGTGGGCGGCATGCGGGTGCCGGCCCGCATCTTTGCCACCGAGAAGCTGGTGGAGGCCATCAAGAAGGATCAATCGGTGCAGCAGGCCTGCAACGTGGCGCACCTGCCTGGCATCGTGCGGGCTTCCCTGGTGATGCCCGACGTGCACGAGGGCTACGGCTTTCCCATTGGCGGCGTGGCGGCCTTTGACCTCAAGGACGGGGTCATTTCTCCCGGCGGGGTGGGGTACGACATCAACTGCGGGGTGCGCTTGATCCGCACCGATCTCAGCCGGGAGGAGCTGGACCCCAAGCTCAAGCAGCTGGTGCATCAGCTCCAGCGGGATGTGCCCGCCGGTGTGGGCAGTGAAGGTGCCATCTTCACGCTTTCCGATCGCGACCTGGACGAGGTCATGGTGAAGGGCGCCCGCTGGGCGGTGGAGCGGGGTTTTGGGCAGGAGGAAGACCTGGCCTTCACCGAAGCCGGTGGCGCCCTGCCCGAAGCCAAGCCCCAGTACGTTTCGGCCCGGGCCCGGGAGCGGGGGGCCCCGCAAGTGGGGACTCTGGGCTCCGGCAACCACTTTTGCGAAATCCAGGTGGTGGAGGAGGTTTACGACGAAAAAGCGGCCAAAGCCTTTGGCTTGGCTCCGGGGCTTGTGACCTTCATGATCCACTGCGGCTCCCGGGGCCTGGGATACCAGGTGTGCGATGACTTTTTGGACCTCATGCGCCTGGCGGCCAAGAAGTACGGGATTGATTTGCCCGATCCGCAGCTGGTTTCGGTTCCCGTGAGCTCTCCGGAAGGGGAGCGGTACCTGGGGGCCATGCGCGCCGCGGCCAACTTCGCCTGGGCCAACCGGCAGGTGATCATGGCGTTGGTGGAAAGGGCCCTGGTGCGGGTTCTGGGTGGGGATCGCAGGTCCCTGGGTTTCCGGCTGGTTTACGACGTGGCCCACAACATCGCCAAGGTGGAGGAGCACGTGGTGGACGGCAAGAAAAAGAAGGTCATCGTCCACCGCAAAGGGGCCACCCGGGCTTTCCCCGCCCATCACCCGGAAACGCCCGCTCCTTACAAAGAAATTGGCCAGCCGGTGCTGATCCCCGGCGATATGGGGAGGGCCTCCTACGTGCTGGTGGGCACGGAGAAGGCCATGAGCGAATGCTGGGGCTCTTCCGCTCACGGTGCCGGCCGCATGCTGTCCCGCACCGCCGCCCGTCGAACTGCCGGGCACCGCAACCTGGTGAAGGAAATGGGAGAGCAGGGGGTCATCGTGGCGGCCCGCTCGCCCAAAACGCTGGCCGAAGAGATGCCCGAGGCGTACAAGGACGTGAGCCTGGTGGTGGAAGCGGTGGAGGAAGCCGGCATTGCCAAAGCTGTGGCCAAGTTGCGGCCCATTGGCGTGGTGAAGGGGTAGCAGGCCGGGCGTCCACAAGCTTTCGTTTGTGGTACAACCTCACCGTGAGTGAGGAAAATCGGCTTCGGGCTTTTTGGCGTTTGCAAACGTTTGCGGTGGGTTCGTGGCTGGTGGTGGGTTCCGGCTTGCATGCGGTGCTCACCCCCTTTCCCCGCCGGTGGCAAAAAACCGCCCCTTACATTTGCCGATGGGCGCGGCTGGGGGCCCGTTGTTTGGGGGTGAGGGTAAGGGTGGAAGGCCAGCTGCCGCCTCCCGGGTCCCTGGTGGTGGCCAACCACCAGGGCTACGTGGACATCGTTTCCCTGGGTTCGCTTTTCCCCTGCATTTTTGTGGCTCGCCACGACATGCGCCGATGGCCGCTCTTTGGCCAGCTGGCCGCTTCCGGCGCCACGATTTTTTTTAACCGAGACAACAAGCGCGCGGGCGTGCGGGGGGTGGCGCAGGTTCGGGAGGCGCTCAAGGTGGGGGCCACGGTGATTGCCTTTCCCGAAGGGACCTCCACCGATGGCAGCGGGCTTTTGCCGTTCCGAACCGGGGTTTTTCAAGCTGCCGTGGATGCCCAGGCGCCGGTGGTGCCGGCCGCCATCCGTTACCTGGAGCTGGACGGTAAGCCTTTAAACGAAGGAACCCGGAGCCTGGTGGGCTGGTTTCAGGGGGAAGCGTTCCTCAAACATCTGGTTCGGCTGGGCAGCCGCCGGCACGTAGAGGTGGGTATCCGCCTGGGGGAGCCCCGCTGGCCACCCCATCCCGACCGGCGGGAGCTTGCCGCCTGGGCGGAGGGGGAGGTTTTCCGGCTTTTGGGTTTGCCGCCGGGCACACGCCCGCGGCGGGTGGGGCGCGAGGCGGCGCAGGAAAGGGGGGCGTTGTGAGCTCGCTTTCGTGGTTGCTGTTGGCGGTGGCGGCGGTGGTTGCTGTCTTGCTGGTGCTGTTGTTGCTGCAAAGCCGGTCCACGCGCCGGCTGGAGGAGCAGCTCGCCCGGGTAACCACCGAGGTGGCTCTGGCCCAGCAAAACGCTTTGACGGCCGCGCTTTCTCAGGTGGGACAAACCGTGGAGCGCTTCCACCAAGCTCTGGCGGATTTTGGGCAAAAAGTGCAATCCAGCCAGCAACAGGAGCTGGAGGCGGCCAGGCAGACGCTTTCCCGGCAGCTCGCTGAGCTCATTGCCGCGGTGAACAACCAGCTGACGCAAGCCCAAGCGCAGTTGGGGGAAAGGTTTGAGGGTGCCACCCGCATCTTTGGTGAGCTGCGGGGGCAGCTGGGGCAGGTGGCGGAAATGGCTACCCGCATGGAAAACCTGGGCAAGGAAATCCAGGAGCTGCAGGACATCCTTAAAGCCCCCAAGCTCCGGGGGCAGTTGGGAGAAATGCAGCTGGAGGCTTTTCTGGCTCAGGTTCTGCCGGAAAAGTTCTGGCAGAGCCAGTACCGCTTTCGGGACGGACAGGTGGTGGATGCGGTGATCCGCTTGCGCGACCACTTGGTGCCGGTGGATGCCAAGTTCCCGCTGGAGGCGTTCCAAAGGCTTTTGCGGGCGGAAGATGACCAGGCCCGGCGGCAGGCGCGGCGGGACTTTGTGCGCACGGTCAAGGCCAGGGTGGACGAAATTGCCGGCAAATACATCCGACCGGCGGAAGGCACCTTTGACTTTGCGTTGATGTTCGTGCCTTCGGAAAACGTGTACTACGAGATCCTGTTGCGGGGCGAGGGGGAAGGGGAGGAGCCGGTGCTGGCGTACGCTACCGCGCGCAAGGTCATCCCGGTTTCCCCCAACTCCTTTTACGCCTACCTCATGACCATTGTGCTGGGGCTTAAAGGCATGCAGGTGGAAGCGCGGGCGGCGCAAATTCTGGCGGAGCTTTCCCGCCTGCAGGTTGACTTCGAGAAGCTGGCCGAAACCTTGCGGCTTTTGGGTCGCCATTTGGGCAACGCCGTAAACCAGTACCAGGAGGCGGATAAGCTGGCGGGCCGCTTTGCCGATCGCCTGCAGCAAACTGCCGCTGGTGAGCTGCCCGAACCCGACCAGGTCCCTCTGCCGGCAAGGAAGGGCTAGCTGCCTTTGGCGAATTTGGGGAGCGTGAAGACGTCCTGGCGTTCCGCTTTTCGGGCGTTGCGCCATCCACCTTTCCGGCGCTACTGGGTGGGTTGGGCCATTTCGGTGCTGGGGAGCTGGATGCAAACCTTAGCCCAGGGGTGGCTGGTGTTTCGCTTAACCAACTCGGCGCAAGCTTTGGGGATCCTTTCCGCCCTGCGCTTTGGCCCTTCGCTCTTCGGTTTGCCCTTTGCCGGCGTGCTTACCGACTACTTCCCCCGCCGCAAGCTTCTGATCTTCACGCAAAGCGCCGGCATCTTCCAGGCGGGGCTTTTGGCGTTTCTGACACTTACCGGCCAGGTGCGGGTTTGGCACGTTTTCATTTTGGCCCTGGTGCAGGGGCTCATTGACACCGTGGACATGCCTTCCCGCCAGAGCTTTCAAGTGGAGCTGGTGCCGGTTGCCGATTTGCAAAGCGCGGTTTCTTTGAACTCCACGGTGTTTAACGCGGGGAGGCTGGCGGGACCGGCGTTGGCCGGGCTGATGGTGGCGGAAGCCGGGGAGGGCTGGTGCTTTGCCCTGAACGCGGCGAGCTTTGTGCCGTTCTTGCTGGCGGTCCTTTCGGTGCAGGAAAAGGCGTCGGTACCGGCGCAGCGCCTGCAGGTGATCCCCCAGCTTCTGGAGGGTTTGCAGTTTGCGTGGCAGCACCGAAAGGTACGGAAGCTACTGATGGCGGTGCTGGTCACCGCGGTTTTTGGGCTTTCCTACAGTACCCTGCTTCCCGCCCTGGCCAGCTCGGTGCTGGGTACCGACGCCCGCGGTTACGGTTTGCTTTTGGCTGCCTCCGGTTTGGGGGCCATGGTGGGTTCCCTGGGGGTGGCGGCTACAGGCCGGAGGCGGGGTACGGTGTTTCGCTCGCAGCTGCTTTTAGGGCTTTCCCTGGCGGCTTTGGCTTTGAGCAAGGGGCTTTTCCTGGCGTGCCTGGCCCTGGTGGTGGCGGGTCTATCCGTGGCCGCGCAACTGGCCACCACCAATGGCTACATTCAAACCACCTCCCCGGACCACTTACGGGCCCGGCTCATCTCGCTTTACATTTGGGTTTTTTCCGGGGGAGCGCCGCTGGGCGGACTTTTGGCCGGTTTTTTGGCCGAGCGCCTGGGGGTTCCGGTGGCCATTGGTTTGGGGGCCGGCCTTTGCGTGGCCGCGGCGTTGCTGCAACTGCTTCCGGCGCGTGATGTACAATCCTCGCGCTGAGGGGGTGCTATGAACGTTCGCATTACCTACTGCGTGGTTTGAAACTACGAGCCAAGAGCTGCCAGGTTGGCGGCCTTTCTGAAGGAGCAACTGGGGGCCAAGGTGGAGCTGGTGAAAGGCTCGGGCGGTGTTTTTGATGTGGAGGTGGACGGCCGCCGGGTTTTTTCTAAGCACCACGAGGGGCGGTTCCCCGAACCCGAGGAAATCCTCGCTAAAATCCGCGGCTAGCCCTCGCAAAACACAAGTTTTTCCGCGTGAATCCCGGGTGAAGCTGGCTTTTTTTCCGCAAAGCGGGGCCCATTTGCGGGGTCAGAAGTTTGTGGATTAGCGGTACAATCTCACCGTGAGCGCCCCTCCGCTCCGTTTACCGCCAAAGAAGATGGGGTTGGTGGTCAAAACCTCCAGCCCCCAGGCCATCGCTCTGGGCCAACAGGTGCTTTCCCGGGTGAAAGAAAAGGGCGTGGAGGTGGTGGTGGACGCCCAAAGCGCCCCGTTTTTGCACGCTGAACCTGGCCCCTCCCGGGCCGCCTTGGGCCGCGAGGTGGACGCGGTTTTGGTGCTGGGTGGTGACGGCACGTTCCTCTCGGTGACCCGCGGCTGCCCGGCTACCACCCCGGTAGCGGGGGTCAACCTGGGGACCCTGGGGTTTTTGACCGAGCATCCGGCGGAACGCGTCTGGCAGCTTGTGGACGATCTGCTGGCCGGCAACGTGCAGTGTGAAAAGCGCGACCGCCTGCTGTGCCGGGTGGAAGGCGACGATTCTCCCCAGGAGTTCCTGGTGCTCAACGACGTGGTGATCGCCAAGGCCACCCTCGCCCGCATTCTGACCATCGATGTGGAGGTGGAAGGGGAGTTCCTTTCGCGCTACCGCGCCGATGGCTTAATCCTTGCCAGCCCTACCGGCTCCACCGCCTACAACCTTTCGGCGGGGGGACCCATCGTCCACCCTGAGCTTTCCGCGCTGATCATTACCCCCATCTGCTCCCATACCCTTTCCAACCGGCCCCTGGTGGTGCCGTTGAACTTCCAGGTGGCGGTGCGGGTGCACCCCGGGGACGAGGACGTGTACTTGACCTTGGATGGGCAGTACGGGCTTCCCTTAACCGATCGCCACGTCGTTCGTGTGCTTCCGGAAGGCGACCCGCTCTTGGTTGTGCGTCCACCCAACGCGAGCTTCTTTGCCATTCTCCACGATAAGCTCAAATGGGGTGACTGGGGGAGCTAGCGTGGCTGGGCGGTGGTGGCGTCGGGCCAAAATTGGCGCGGCGGCGGTGGCGATTTTGCTGCTCGCCCTGCAGGCTTTGGTGCTGTGGCTGGAAAGCGCCAAAGGCCGGGCAGCGCTGGCTCGCCTGGTGGCCGAAAAGCTGGCCAATAGCTTGCGTCAGCCGGTGGCGGTGGGGGATGTTCGCCTGCAGCTTTTGCCCTTGCAGCTTTCGGTGCAGAACTTGCGCGTGGGGCCGGAGTCGCATCCCGCGGTGGAGATCGCTGGGGCTCAGGTCAACCTTGGAAGCTTCCAGCTGGCAGACCGGGAAATTGGGCTGAACCTTGTCCAAGTCAAAGGGTTGCGGGTCCGTTCCCAGGCCGCTTTTGGGGTTTCCTCCGGCGGCGGTGGAACCCCACTGCGGGTGAGCGTGCGGCAGCTGGTGGTGCAAGACGCGAGCTTAGACCAGCTACAGCTCGCCCCGGGTTTTCTGCTTTCGGTGAGCGATTTTCAGCTGATGGTCAGCGGCCGGCCGGAGCGGGGCTTCCAGGGAGCTTTCTTACGGGCCGGAGCCTTCAAGCTGGAAGGCACCGGTGGGCAGCCGCTTTCGGGAAGCCTTGAAGCCTGGGGCAGGGTTTTTCCGGGAAAGATCGAGTTGCGGCGCTTGATTTTGCAGGCTTCCGGGGTGAACGCGAACGTGAGCGGCGAGGTTGCCTGGACGCCGGCGGTGGCCGTTCGGCTGGCGGGGCTGGTGATGGGTGACCTGGCCCAGGTGGACGAGTTTTTCGGCATCGGCATCGGGCTTGCCGGGCAGGTCCAGGCCCACAGCACCATCACGGTGAGCGGTGACGGTTTTGCGGTGGATGCCGAGGTGGCAAGCCAAGCGGTGCGGGTGGTGGGCTTTGAGGTCAACGAGCTAGCGGGCAGAGTTCACGTTTCCCCGGATGGGGTGGAAGCCACGCTGGATTCCGGGCGCTTTGCCGGTGGGCAGGTGGAGGGCTCCTACCAGCTTGCGGATTTCGGTCCCACCTTTAACCACCGGGTTGCTTTACGCGGTCACGGGGTGGGTATTGACGATTTCTTGAGCTTTTTGGGGATTGGGCGAGGGGGCCTTGCGGCTAGGGCCAGCGTCAACGCCGAGCTGGCGTGGGAAGGCTCTCAAATTGGGCAGGGGAAGGGTGTAGCCGTGGTACGGCTTTCCCCGGCGGGGGATGGGGTGCCGGCGGAAGGGCAGCTGGTGGTGGCCTTGCGGGGCGACGACGCCCTGCACTTCGAGGCCAGGAACCTGGCCTTGAGCGGCGGCTCCGTTTCCTGGCAGGGAACTTTGGCGCTGGGCAGCTGGATTCCCCAGTGGTCGGTGGCAAGCCCCGGCGTTCCGCTGGAAGCCGTTTCGAGTTTGCTTGCAGGATGGGTGGGGCAACCGCTCCTGCCGGAAAGCTTGTCGGGTACTGCGGTCTTTGACCTTACGATTTCCGGTCCTTTTACGGATTTGACGGTAGCAGGGCCGGTGGCCCTTTCTCCGGTTTGTCTCGGGCCCATAGAAGCTGATGCCCTGGAGGGGGAAATCAACCTCAGCCAGGGGGCGTTGCGCTTTTCCCATGGCAAGCTGGCTTTGGGCAGCGGCACCATTCGCTTTTCGGGCGAGCTGGATCTCAAGCAGGCATCGCCGGGTTTGAGGCTTGACTACGCCGGGCGTTCGCTGCCGCTTTCGCGGTTTGCCCGGTGGGCCGGGTTGAAGTTTCCCCTGGAAGGGACCGGTGCGGTTACCGGCGTGCTCTCGGGCAACCTGGACCGGCCGGAGCTGGACGCCCAGCTGAAGTTCGAGGGGGTGAGCGTGGTGGGGCTGCCCTTGGGGCAAGGGGAGGCTCACGCCACCCTGCAGCATCAGGTGCTGCGCGTGGAGCCGCTCACGCTGGGTGGCGTTTCCGGCTCTCTGGAGGTGGACTTTGCCACCCACAGGGTTTCCGTGATCACCAGGGTGCGGGGTCTGGGGCTTGAGCCGCTGTCGCCGGTGCTGGCCCGGCTCCTGGGTGGCCAGGTGGAAGCGGAGTTCGTGGGCGATTTTCCCTGGGAGGAACCGGCGGGCCGCTTTACCCTTGAGTCAGCCCAGGGGGTGGCGGGGGAGGTGACGCTGGGGTCCCAGGGGCTGGTGGCCTCCCTGCGGCGGCCCAATCGCTGGAGCTTTTCCGCCGAAGTCAAGCAAGAAAAGCGGTCCTACAGCGGTTCGGCAACGCTGCAGGTGGATTCCCTTTCGCTTTTGCTCAAGGACCTTTTGGGCAGCGAGGTGCCGGTGGAAGGGGAGCTGGAAGCGCAGATGAGGTTGGCCCTGGGTCCTTCGGGCCCACCTTCGCTTTTTGGCACCATCACCAAAGCGGTGCTGGTGGCGGAAGGGGAGAAGGTGTCACTCACGAACCCAGCTCCCTTTACCCTCCAGGGCCTGCACTTTGAGCTTCCGGGCTTGGATCTTTCCGGGCCTTCAGCGCAGCTTTTCCTGCGCGGTTCGCGCCAGCTGGATGGGAGCCTTTCGGGGAACATCTCCGCCAGCGTTCCGGCATCGCTGGTGGGAATTCTGTGGCGGGAAGCCGCCCCCCGGGGCCGCCTGGAGGTTGTGGGGGAAATTTCAGGCACGGAGGCAGCCCCCCGCGTGGAGGGCGTCTTGCGCTTGGAAGGGGGAAGCCTGCGCATCCCCGGCTTGCCGGCGCCGGTGACCGGCATTGACGGGGTGGCGGAGTTGGCCGGGGACGTCATGAGCCTCAGAAAGGTGCGCTTTGCCTTTCAAGGGGGAACCGGCACCTGTTCCGGGCAGCTGCGTCTGTGGCCGGCCCTGGAGCTGGACCTGGCCCTAAACGTTTCGGGGGTGCGCTGGCCGCTGACCCAGGGTTTTGAACCCAGCCTGGACGGTGAGCTGCGTTTAGGCGGTGATTTATCGAGCTTGCAGCTTTCCGGCCAGCTCTCGCTTCGCCGGTCGGTGTACCGCCGGGATGTGAGCCTCCAGCGCCTGGTTTTGGAAGAGCTGGCGGCCCCCGAACGGGCGGCCGCGGGCGAGCGCGGGCTGGTGGGCTTTGATGTGCGCATTGCCATTCCTGGCACGCTGGAGGTTCACACCCCCTTGGCGCGGGTGGTGGCGCAAGGGGAGCTGCGTTTGGTGGGAGATTCGTCCCAGCCGGGGCTTTTGGGGCAGGTGGAGCTGCTTCCCGGTGGCGAACTGGAGCTCGCCGGTGTCACCTACGAGGTGGAGAGGGCCTCCATCCGCTTTGTGGACGCCAACCGCATCCGCCCGGTGGTTGACCTGCAGGCCCGGGGGCTGGTGCAGAACTTCACGGTCACGGTGGGCCTTTCGGGTACGCTGGACCGGCTGGTCCCCACGCTTTCCTCGGACCCTCCGCTGCCGGAAAGCGACATCCTGGCGCTGGTGGCATTAGGGGTTTCGCCCACCTCCACCGGAACCGGTGCCGCGTCGGCCTCTGCCATGGCTTCCTCGTTTATCACCGAGCAACTCACCGGCGCGGTGACCAGCCGCACCCGCACGCTTTTAGCCCTGGATCAGCTGCGCATTGATCCTTTCGTGACCACCGAGGCGGGCACCCCCACCGCCCGGGTGACCATGGTGAAGCAGCTTTCCCCTGATTGGTCGGTGACGGTTTCCTCAAACCTCTCGTCCAACCGCGAGGAGGTCATTCAAAGCCGATGGCGGGTGGGTAAGGACCTGTTCCTGGAGGCCACCCGCGATACCGACGGCTCTTACTCCCTGGAGGTCAAGTGGCGCCGGCGGTACTAGTGCTCTTGGCGGCCATCCCCTGGGGGCAAGCGCCGGTCACCGCGGTGCGGGTGGTGGCTCCCGGAGCCCGCGATCCCGCCCGCTTGACCCGCATTTTTGGTGTGCAACCCGGCGACGTCTTGAACCGGCAAGCGCTTCGCCAGGGTGTGCAGGCCCTTCTGGCCTCGCGGGAGGTGGAAGACGCCCAGGTGGAGCTGACCCCCGAGGGCGACGGGCTGGCCCTGGTGATCCACGCCCAGGTGGCTTCCCGGGTTTCCCGCCTGGAGTTTTCCGGGCTTCCCGCCCGCCACAAGGAGCTGGTGGCACAACAGCTGGAAATTAAGGTAGGGGCTCCCCTTCACGTGGCGCACCTGGAGCAAGCCCTGGCGCGGGCCTCCGAGGCACTGAAAGCTGACGGCTACCCTAATGCCAGCCTGGAGCCGGAGCTGGACTTCGATGTGAAACGGGGCACGGTGGACGTTCGCATCGTCGGCCAGCTGGGTCCGCCGCTGGTGCTTTGCCAGCTGGAAGCCACCGGTTTGCCCTGGGAGCAAGCCAAACTCTGGCAGGCCTGCGATGTCAAGCCGGGGCGCCGGCTTACCCTGGGCACCCGGGAGGGCATGCGGCGCAAGCTTCTAAGCGCCTTGCGTCGGGCGGGGTACTGGCAAGCGGAAGCTGAAGGCCCTTTTCTGGAGCCAAAAAGCTGCGGGACGCTGGCGCGCTTTGAGGTCCGCCCGGGGGATCACTTTACCCTGGCCTTAACCGGTGACCCGATTCCCAAAGACGCGTTGTCCGAGGCGCTGCCTTTCGTTTCCGGGGAGGACGGCTTCGGTGAGGGCTCCGAAGAATGGCTGGCAGGTCGCCTGCGCCTGGCGCTTCAGCATCGTGGCTTCCTGTTGGCGCAGGTGAGCGTGACCCAGGAGGTGGCCCCTTCCGGGCGTCGGCTAGTGGTGGGGGTGAAGCGGGGAGGGAAGCTGCCTATTGTGGCCGTGCGTTTCCCCGGCCTCCCCGAGGATGAGAGATTGGCGGCCACGTTGCGGGAACACGTGGCCGCCGCCCCCGGGCAGCTGCGCAGGCTCGCCGGCCACACCGTGGACGAAGACACCTTAGCCGCCGACCGCGACGCCATCCGCCAGGCGCTGCAGGCCCTGGGCTACGCCCAAGCGCGGGTGGACGGGCCGCGGCTGGTACCCGAAGGGCGGGGCGTGATGCTGGAGTTTCCAGTAGAGCTGGGGCCACGTTTCGTGCTTGGAACCGTGAACGTTACGGGATGGCCGGAAGGGGTGCCTTTGCCGCCTCTGCCTTTAGCCACCGGGCAGCCGTGGAGCCAGGGGGCTGAAGGCGATGGCCAGTCCCTGCTGGCCGATCACCTGATCAACGCCGGCTACCCCAACGCTTCGGTGAAAGCCTCCCACCAGTGCCGGGAGAGCACCTGCGATGTCACCTTCGAGGTGCAGCCGGGACCGCGGGTCAACATCGCCCGGGTGGTGGTGGCTGCCCTGGGGCGCACCGACCCGGCGGTGGTGGAGCGGGTGGTGGGTTTGCAGGCGGGGGAGCCGTTTGCTCCCGACAACGTCCTGCAGGCCCAAAGGCGGCTTTTGAGCTTGGGGGTTTTTGAGAAAGTGACGGTTCGGGAAATCTCCGGCCAGGACTTTGGCCTCCAACGGGGGCTGGTGGTGGAGCCGGTGGAAGCCCCCTCGCGTTCGTTGAGCGCCGGCATCGGCTGGGACACCGAGGAGAAGCTGCGGCTTTCCGGAAGCTGGTCCGAGCTCAACCTCTGGGGCAAAGCGCGGACTCTTTCCTTTGAGGGGCGTTTTTCCGCCCGCACCAAGCGCTTTCAAATCAACTACCGGGAGCCTGCCCGCTTAGGCCTTTTGGGCCAGCCCACCTGGGTGGCCATTTACCGCACCCAGGAAACCTTTCCCACCTACTCCTTGCTGCGGCGGGGGATGTGGGTGGAGCTGGGAGATCACCTGGTACGACCCCGGCGTTTTCTGCTGCGGTACGACTACCAGATCATTGCTCCGGATGCACCGGAGGAAGTGCTTTCAAGCCTGGAGCGCGCCAAGCA
This sequence comes from Thermoanaerobaculum aquaticum, assembly GCF_000687145.1. Lineage (NCBI taxonomy): Bacteria > Pseudomonadati > Acidobacteriota > Thermoanaerobaculia > Thermoanaerobaculales > Thermoanaerobaculaceae > Thermoanaerobaculum > Thermoanaerobaculum aquaticum. Next base: position 107,473 of record NZ_JMFG01000015.1, on the reverse strand, counting down.
AAAGCTCCGCATGGCGTCACTTACGCCAATCTTCGAATGGGACACCCGCGATGATGTCCTTTCGCCCACCCGCGGGCTGCTGCTCTCATTGCAGTTGCAACGGGCGTTTCCGGTGTTTTTGGCGGATGCATCGTTTACCAAGCTCACCGCCGGCTTTTCCTGGCTTAAGCCCGCAGGGGACAGCGTGGTAGCGGTGGGGCTTCGCGCCGGCGTGGTCAAGCCGTACCAGGGAAGCGCGGCCACCCCCGACAACCTGCGGGTCCCCATTGCCGTGCGGTTCTTTGCCGGCGGGCGGGTTTCCCACCGGGCCTTTGCCACCGACCGCCTGGGCGTTCCCGGGCAAACCCTCCTCTGCCCCCCCAGCAAGCCCAACTGCACCACTGGCGAGCTGGAGCCAGTGGGGGGAGCCGCGCAGCTTCTGGCGAACCTGGAGTGGAGGGTGCCGCTTTCGGGATCGCTGGGCGCCACGGTTTTCGTGGACTCCGGCAACACCTGGGCTGGGGTATCCCAGGTAGCCCTGGGGGACCTCCGCTGGGGGGCCGGCCTGGGTTTGCGTTTTGAGACGCCCGTGGGGCCGCTGCGGCTGGAGTACGGTTGGAAGCTGGACCGCTTGCCCGGCGAGTCCAAGGGTGAGCTTTTCCTGGCCTTTGGCAATCCGTTTTAAGCGGGTGCGTCGGGAGCGCCAAAAAGGTGTATGATGCTGCCGCCCCGCCGGCAGCGCGGGGCGAGATGAGGAGAACATATCCGATGAGCAAGCGTTTGTTGGTCACACTTTTGGTGGTAGGTCTGGGTGTCTGCGGGTTGCAGGCCGAGACCCTCCCGTTGGTAAAAGACATCCTTAAGAGCCCCACGGGCTACCTCTTCACCAAGGACGAGAAAAAGGCCCTGGAAAAGCTCGGCAGCGAGCCAGAGGTCAACAAGTTCATGGAGTTGTTCTGGGCCAAGAGGGATCCTGACCTTAACACCCAGGTGAACGAGTTCAAAGCTGATTTTGAGGCCCGGGTCAAGGCTGCGGACAAGATGTTTGCCGTGGGTTCCACCCCGGGAAGCCTCACCGATCGCGGAAAGGTGCTTATCCTGCTGGGCCGTCCCACCCGCGCTTCCAACCTCCCGGCAGGAGCGGCGGTGCAGGGTGCCCAGCGGGATACGGGTCCCTACGAAGATCGGGGGGCCACGGAAATCTGGGTTTACACCAAGGACCGCTTGCCCCAGGGGCTGGTGAAGGCCGAGGAAGTGTGGGCGGTGTTTATCGAAACTCGGGTGGGCAGCAACGAGTTCATCCTGGACCGCACTGACCCGCGAAACGTGGCGGTGATGAAGGTTCTGGCGGACATGCCCGAAGCGCTGGTGAAAAACCCAAAGCTTACGGAAGTGCCCCGCCTGGGTCTCTTACCGGGCTCCAAAGCGGCCAAACCTGAAGATCTGGCTTTGCTCGACAAGGGCGAGGTCTGGCCCGAGGGAGCTTTGAGCTTTGTGGCCGAGGGTGTGGTTTCCACCAGCTTGAACCCGGTTTGGCTGTACCTCCAGCTTCCCGATGCGGTAGGTCCGGCCGCCTCTGTGGTAGGGCGCGTGAGCAAGGCAGAAGGTGGCGAGGTGGGTACCTTTGTGAAGGACATCACCCCTTTATCGGTAAGCGGCGGCCGCGGGTACGAGTTCAGCATCCCCTTGGATGCGGGTAACTACCAGCTGCGAATTGCCCTCCTGGATGCTGCTAAAAACCTCCTGGTGGCCAAAACCTTCAGCTTCGAGCTCTCGGGGGTGCCGGAAACCGGCACGGTGATTTCGCCCTTTTACTGGGGCGTGGATGTGCGCCAGGAAGCCACGGCGCACCTGGGGGATCCCTTTAACATCGGCGGCTGGCACGTCATTCCCCGCGCCAGCAACGCCTACACGTCCAAGGAGAACCTGGCCTACTTCTGCTACATCCTGCATCCGACCATGGACGAGAACGGCAAGGCCGACTATCGCGTGAGCCTGGCGGTTTACAAGGACGACAAGAAGCTCAACGAAAACGCCGATCAGCCGGTGAACCTCTCGCAGGTGGCTCCCGACCTTTGGATGTTTGGCAACGGCCTGCCGCTTTCGGTGTTCCGCAAGAGCGGTGACTATGTTTTGGAGGTCCGTTTGCGGGATGCTCGCGCCAACGTCGAGCGCACAGCTCGCATCCCGCTTTCGATCACGGTGCAGTGAGCCGCCAACCCGCAACCGACGTTTTTGCCACGGTGGAAGAGGCCGCGGAGGAGTTCCGCCGCGGCCGCTTCGTCATCATCGTGGATGACGAGGAGAGGGAAAACGAAGGCGATTTAGCCATTGCCGCGGAAAAGGTGACGCCGGAAGCCATCAACTTCATGGCCACCCACGCCCGGGGGCTCATTTGCGTGAGCCTCACCGAGGAACGGTGCAACGAGCTGGACCTCCCGCTCATGGTGGAGCGCAACACCTCCCCTCACGGCACCGCCTTTTGCGTTTCGGTGGAAGCCCGCGGGAAGGTAACCACCGGCATTTCCGCTGCCGATCGCGCAGCCACCGTGCAGGCCCTCATTGACCCCAAGACCAAACCCGAGGACCTCATTCGCCCAGGGCACATGTTCCCGCTGCGGGCCAAACCGGGAGGGGTGTTAAAGCGCGCCGGCCACACCGAAGCTTCGGTGGACCTGGCCCGCATTGCTGGCCTTTATCCGGCGGCGGTTATTTGCGAAATCATGGACGAAGACGGCAGCATGGCGCGGCTTCCCCGCCTGGTCGAGCTGGCCCGAGAGCACGGCCTCAAGATCCTCACCGTTCGCGACCTCATTGCCTACCGCTTGCGTTCCGAAAGGCTGGTGGAGCTGGTGGCTTCTCCCCAGCTTCCCACGCGTTTTGGGGAATTCCGGGTTTACGGTTTTCGCAGCACGGTCACCAACGAGGAGCACCTGGCTTTGGTGATGGGGGAGATCTCGCCGGAAGAGCCGGTGCTGGTACGCGTGCACTCCCAGTGCCTCACCGGCGACGTTTTTGGGTCGGCCCGCTGCGACTGCGGGGCCCAGCTGGAGGCGGCCATGGCCAGAATTGCCGCCGAAGGCAAGGGGGTGCTCCTGTACCTCCTGCAGGAGGGCCGTGGCATTGGGCTTTTCAACAAGCTCAAAGCCTACCAGCTCCAGGATGAAGGTCTGGACACGGTGGAAGCCAACCACCGCCTGGGCTTTGGAGCCGACCAGCGGGACTACGGGGTGGGTGCGCAAATCCTCCGGGAGCTGGGGGTCCGCAGGATGCGGCTCATGACCAACAACCCGTCCAAGTACGTGGCGCTTTCCGGGTATGGCCTGGAAATCGTGGAACGCATCCCGCTGGAAGTGCCGCCCACACCCCATTCCCGCAAGTACCTGCGGGCTAAAAAAGAAAAGCTCGGCCACATTTTGAAGATGGTTTAAGGCTTTTTGGCATCGGGAACAACCGAGGGACGGCGGGAAGGGGGTGAGCTTACGGTTTTCCCCACAGCTTCGGCAGCCCCCTGGCGAACGCGGAACAGGTAAACCCGGCCGAAGTTGCCTGAAGGTTCCACCAACCCTGGGTTTCGCCGGACAAAGGTTTGAGCCTCATCGTTTAAAAGCGCCATGAAAGCCGGCAGACCCAGCAGGTCGCTTTGGCCAAACACCTCGCTCAGCTCCCGGGACGTTATCAAGTCGTGCCGCACGATGGCGCGGGAGCTGTAAAAGTAAAACGCCCCGGAAAGCTGGCTGGCGAAAAGCAGGGATTTTTCCGGGGTTTCGCGGCAAACCCACTGCACCCCTTCGCGGTAGATGGCTTCGTCCTTGGTGAGGGCTAAAACCCGGAGCTTATTCAACCAAAAGAGGTTGGCTCCGAGAGCCAGCAGCACGAAAAGAGTGGGAAGAACAAAAACCCGGCGCAAACGAAGCCTTTCCTTCACATACCGGGAAAGCTCGGGAAAGGCAGCGACGCCGGCCAAAACCAAAGCGGGAAAGGCCGGCAAGACGAAGCGCAGGTACCACCAGGTGTCGTTGGTGTACTTGTAAAAGGCGTAAAAGCCAAAAAACGGTACCCACCAGAGGGCAAGCAGGAGGTGGCGAGTTTCCCGGCGGCGGAGGGCCAGGAGGTGGCTTAAAAAAGGCAACAAAACCAGGGGGGAGAAAAAGCGGGCAAGCCAGAGGCCGTAATGTCGCACCGTGGGGAGAAAGTAGCGCAGCTTGAACTCCCGGGCCATGGAGCCGTAGCCGGTTCGCCAAAAGGCCCCGTATTGAACGTGGTTGTACCAGAAAAACGCGGCCAGAAGCGGAGCTGCACCCAGCACAAAAGCCTTTTGTGCCTTGGGTCGCCGCCATAGGGCGTAAACGATGGCAGGGAGGAGCAAAGCGTTTGTGGGTCTGGTGGCCACACCCAGGGCAAAGAAAAAGCCACCCAGTGCGGCAAAGCTCGGCTTCTTCTGCGCCCGCAACGCGAAATAGACGGCAGCCACCGCCCAGGTAGCGGCGGGCCCGTCGCTCATGTTCCAGGTGAAAAACCGCAGAGAAACCGGGTTTACCGCCAAAATCAGAGCGGCAATCCCGGCTGCCGTGCGGCTCAAAGCCAAAAGCCGCGCCAGGCGGTAGCAAAGCCAGAGGAAGAGGACCCCACAAAACACGTTGACCGCTGCCGCACCCTTCTCCACCGACCCCAAAAACCACGCCCAAACCGCTTGTTGCAGCGGGAGTCCGGGGGGATACACCGGAACCAAACTTTTCCCCGCAGCATCCGGCTGAAAACCCAGCGGTGTAAAAAGCCAGGGGCGCAACTGCCCGGCGGAAAATCCTTCAGGCACTCGCAGCTCATCCCGGATCTTCCCGGCCAGAAAAAGCCGCGCCAGGTTCATGTACCCGCTGTTGTCCGCCCCCGAAGCCACCGCCGGGCCCTGTTGGGCGATCATCCACCCGTAGGTGAGAAGAACGGCGCTACCGATAGCGGCTGCCAGCCCCCGCATGAGAGCATGCTACTGCAGCAGGCGCAAAAAAGAAGGAGCGCACAATCATGCGCTCCTCAAAAGCCGGGAAACCTTCAGGGTTTACAACGCCAAGCAGTCCCTTAGTGACGCCAGCGGTTTTAAGTAGTCTTCTTTCCGGCCTTGGACTGCTCCCCAGGCATGCCGTTGAGGTACTTTTCAGGCTCCGCCTTAAAAGGCTTTTCGCAGGCGGGGCAGCAGAACTTCACGGTGCGGCCCTTGTAGTGGATCACCGAAGGCTCGCCGTGCTCCCCCAGCTCTTCTCCGGAAACCGGGCAGGCCTTTTGGATATTTTCCAGCTCAATGCCTTCCTTTTCGAACTGGGCAAAGTACTTCTCCGGGTCCTTGCGGAACTTGTCGGGGCAGGCGTTGCAGCAGAAATAAACCCGCTGGCCCTGGTAGTCCACGTAGACCTCTTTGTTAATGGGTTTGCCGGAAACCGGACAGGCCGTTTGCGGCTTTCCTGGCTGCTTTTCGGCTGCCTGCGCCAAAACCAAACCAAAAAACCCAACCGCAACCAAACTCAAGACCTTTTTCATGATGCCTCCTTTCATTGTGGGTCCTCCTATCATTTACTTTGCCAGTTGAGGCAACCAGGCTACTCGCCCTCGGTATTCCCGCTTTCACAGTGCGGTCCTTTGCAACCGCAAGGCGTTGCCCACCACCGAAAGCGAGGAAAAGCTCATGGCGGCGGCGGCAATCACCGGGCTCAGAGCCAAGCCAAAAACCGGGTACAGGACGCCGGCCGCAATGGGAACGCCCAGAGTGTTGTAAATGAAAGCCCAAAAGAGGTTTTGCTTGATGTTGGCCATGGTTTTCTTCGCCAGCCTGCGGGCGCGGAGGATGGCGGTGAGATCGCCCTTCACCAGGGTGACCGGTGCGGTTTCCATGGCCACATCGGTGCCGGTCCCCATGGCGATGCCCACGTGAGCGGCGGCAAGGCTGGGGGCATCGTTGATGCCGTCCCCGGCCATGGCCACGATCTTCCCCTCGGCTTTGAGCTTTTCCACCAGTTCGACCTTGCCCTGGGGCGAAACCTCCGCGTAAACCCGGGAAATTCCCAGCTCCCAGGCCACCCGCTGGGCGATTTCCCGACGGTCGCCGGTGGCCATGACCACCGTCACGCCTTCCCTTTGGAGCTCGGCAATGGCTTTGACGGCCGTGGGTTTGATGGGATCGGCGTAGCTGAAGCTTGCCAGGAAAACGCCATTGGCCGCCAAAAACACCGAAGCATCCCCGCTTTTGGCCGCTTCCGGCAGCAAAACGCCGTGTTTTTCCAAAAATGCAGCGGAACCCACCAGGACCTTTTGGCCGTGGACGGTGGCTTCAATGCCCTGGCCGGGGTGGGCCTGGAAACCCTCGCAAGGGAGCAGCTCAAGTCCCCGTTTTTGCGCTTCCGCCACTAGCGCGGAAGCCAGCGGGTGCTCGGAGGGCTTTTCCGCGGACGCCACCAACTGCAACGCTTGTTCCTCACTTACGCCAGGGGAGAAGTGGGAGGCTTTCAAGCTGGGTTTGCCTTCGGTGAGGGTGCCGGTTTTGTCCACCACCAGGGTATCCACCTTGGCCAAAAGCTCGATGGCTTCGGCGTTACGGAACAAAACTCCGGCGCGCGCCCCACGCCCCATGGCCACCATCACGCTCATGGGGGTAGCAAGGCCAAGAGCGCAGGGGCAGGCAATGATGAGCACCGCCACGGCGTTTACCAAAGCGTGGGCGAGGCGTGGTTCCGGGCCTACCCATGCCCAGATCACGAAGGTCACCGCGGCCACCGCTAAGACCACCGGCACAAAAACCGCTGCCACCTTGTCCGCCAGCCGCTGCACCGGCGCCCGGGACCTTTGGGCTTCCGCCACCAGCTGCACGATGTGGGCCAGGAGCGTGTCAGAACCAACCTTCTCCGCGCGGATGACCAGCGCCCCGTGGCTGTTTACGGTACCGGCGAAGACCCGGTCTCCCGCCTTTTTTGGCACCGGCACGCTTTCGCCGGTCATCATGCTTTCGTCCACCTGCGACTGGCCGGAAATCACCACACCGTCCACCGGCACCCGGTCTCCGGGGCGGACCTGCAGGTGGTCGCCTACCTTCACCTCACCCAAAGGGATTTCTTCCAGCGAGCCGTCTTCCTTGAGGCGCCGGGCCGTGGGTGGGGCAAGCTTCAGGAGCGAACGGATAGCCTGGCTGGTCCGGCCGCGAGCCAGAAGCTCCAGAACCTGGCCCAGAAGCACCAGGGTGACGATGCCAGCGGCGGCTTCGAAGTAAACCGGTAGGGATCCGTCCGGCAGGCGTAGAGAAGCAGGAAAAACGCCAGGAAAAACGGTGGCGGCAAGGCTAAAAGCATAGGCCGCCACCACGCCCACGCCAATGAGCGTGAACATGTTGAGGGCCCGCAAAAGGATGGACTGCCAAGCCCGTTGCAGCAGCGGCCAGCCGGCCCACAGCACCACCGGAGTGGCCAGCAGGGCCTGGAGCCAGGTGAGGGCCTCCGGGCTCACCGGCAAATGCCACCCCCAGTGGGAGGGACCCATGGCCAAGGCGAAGAGGGGAAGGGAGCAGGCCAGGGCCACCCAAAAGCGCCGCTTGAAGTCGGCCAGCTCAGGGTTTTCCGGCTCTTCGGCGGCAACTTCTAGAGGCTCCAGGGCCATGCCGCAAAGGGGGCAGCTCCCGGGGCCAGGCTTTCGCACCTCCGGGTGCATGGGGCAGGTGTACATGGCGTGGGCGGCCGCAGGGGCCTGGGGAGCAGGAGCGGCGTGGGTATGAGCTGCCCCCGGGGCGGGGGCAGCCTGTAAGTAAGCATCGGGATTTGCAGAGAACCTGGCGAGGCAGTGCTCACAGCAGAAAAAGTAGGTAACGCCCTTGTACGCAAAACGGTGGGGCGTTTTTTCCGGGTCCACAGTCATCTCGCAAACGGGATCGCGGACGCCAGCTTGGGCGGTGGGAAGCATCATCTTTGGCTGGTGGTGTTTGTCCATGCTTACCTCCCTGTCACAAACGCGCGAAGCTCGGTGCGCCGCTTCCAAAGCTTGTAAATGGCAGGGTAAACCATGAGCTCCAAGAGGAACGAGGTCACCAGCCCTCCGATCATGGGTGCAGCAATGCGCTTCATGACGTCGGCTCCAGCGGAGGTGGACCACATAATCGGCAAAAGACCGGAGAAGGCGGCCACCACCGTCATGAGCTTAGGACGCAGCCGTTTCACCGCCCCGTGCACGATGGCTTCGTCGGCGCCGGCTTCGTCGGTAATGAGGCCCTTGCGCTTGTACTCGTCCCAGGAAAGGTCCAAAAACAGCAGCATGAAAACCCCGGTTTCCGCGTCTAGGCCCAAGAGCGCAATCATCCCTACCCAGGCGGCAATGGATACGTTGTAGTCCAAAAGGTAGAAAAGCCAAATGGCGCCAATGGCGGAAAACGGCACCGCCAGCATCACCAGCGTAGCTTTGAACGCTGACCGGGTGTTGGCGTAAAGCAGCAGGAAGATCAACGCCAGGGTAACCGGCACCACCAGCCTGAGGCGCTCTTTGACCCGCAGCATGTTTTCGTACTGCCCGGACCACTGGAGCACGTAGCCGGGCTTGAGGGCCAGCTTCTCCCTCACGACCTTCTTGGCCTCGTCCACGTAAGAACCCACGTCTCGGCCGGCAATGTCCACGTAGACGTAGCCGGCCAGAAAGCCGTTTTCATCGCGGATCATGCTGGGGCCCTGCACCAGCTCAATACTGGCCAGCTGACCCAGCGGAATTTGGGACCCGGAAGGGGTGGGGACCAGCACCCGCCGGAGGCGATCCAGGTCATCCCGCAACTCCCGAGGGTAACGCAGGTTCACGGGGAAGCGCTGCCGGCCTTCCACAGTGGTGGTGATGTTTTCCCCACCGATGGCCGACATGATCACCATTTGCACGTCCTCGATGGTGAGCCCGTAGCGGGCAAGGAGCTGGCGGTCGGGAACGAAGTCCACAAAGTAACCGCCGGTGACCCGCTCGGCGTACACGCTGCGGGTTCCGGGAATCTGGCGCAGCAGCGTTTCCAGCTCGGTGCCAATGCGTTCGATTTCCTTCAAGTCGGCGCCAAAAACCTTGATGCCCACAGGGGTGCGCACGCCGGTGGAAAGCATGTCAATGCGGGCTTTAATGGGCATGGTCCAGGCGTTGGTCACGCCGGCAAAGCGAAGGGCGCGGTCCATTTCGTCAACAAGCTCGTCGTAACTGATGTGATCCGGCCAAAGGGGACGGAAAAAGGAGGCAAGCCATTCGGGGGCCCAGGAGGAGTACCAGCGGGGTTTCTTCCGCCACTGGCTTTCCGGCTTGAGGATCACGGTGGTTTCCATCATGGAAAAGGGGGCCGGATCGGTGGAGGTTTCGGCGCGTCCAGCCTTGCCAAAAACCCTCTCCACCTCCGGGAAGGATTTGAGGATGCGGTCTTGGGCTTCCAAAAGCCTTTGCGCCTCGGTGACCGAAATGCCCGGGAGGGTGGTGGGCATGTAAAGGATGGTGCCTTCGGCCAGGGGCGGCATGAACTCCCGGCCTAACCGGAAGTAAATGGGCAAGCTGCCCAGCACGAGGGCCAACGCGAAGGCAATGATTGTCTTCGGGTGCCGTAACACGAAGCGGCAAACCGGCTCATAAATCTTCAAAAGCACGCGGCTGATGGGGTGCTTTTCCTCGGCGTAGTAAGTCCCCACAAAGGCGCTGGTGGCAAGCTTGGCCAAAAACCGCGGGCGGAAGGAAAAGGGCTCAATGCGGGCAAACAGCATGCGCATGGCCGGATCCAGGGTGATGGCCAAAAGGGAGGCCAGAGCCATGGCCAGGTTCTTGGAGTAGGCCAGGGGTTTGAAGAGCCGCCCCTCCTGTTCCACCAGCGCAAAAATGGGGATGAAAGAAACCGCAATGACCAGCAGCGAGAAGAACACCGAGGGCCCAACTTCCTGCAACGCTGAAAGCCGGACCTGGTGAAAGTCCCCCGGTCGTCCTTCCTCCATCCAGCGGTGGATTTTGTTGTAGGCGTTTTCCACCTCCACGATGGCCCCATCCACAAGCACACCAATGGAAATCGCGATGCCCGCCAGCGACATGATGTTCACGGTGACACCCATCCAGTAGAGCGGGATGAACGCCAAGAGCACAGAAATGGGAATGGTGAAAATGGGGACCAGAGCCGAGGGGATATGCCAGAGGAAAATTAAGATCACCGCGGCCACGATGATCATTTCCACGGTGAGCTCGTGGGTAAGGGTTTTAATGGCCCGCTGGATGAGGTCGGAGCGGTCATACGTCGTGACCACCTCTACCCCTTCCGGCAGGGAGGGCTTGAGCTCTTCCAGCTTGGCCTTCACCAGCTTGATGACGTTTAGGGCGTTTTCCCCGTGGCGCATGACCACAATGCCACCCACGTGGTCGCCCAGTCCATCGAGATCGGCCACCCCGCGACGGATTTCCGGTCCCAGCTCCACCCGCCCCACGTCGGAAAGGCGCACCGGCACCCCCTGGGGTGTGGTCTTGAGCACGATGCTTTCAAAATCGGCAATGCTGCGGGCGTAGCCCTTTCCCCGCACCATGTACTCGGCGCCGGCAAACTCCAGCAAGCGCCCACCCACTTCGTTGTTGGCTTTGCGAATAGCTTCCACCACGTCCCGTAAGGGCAGATTGAAGGCTGCCAAGCGGTTGGGATCCACGGTAATTTGGTACTGCTTGACGAACCCGCCAATGGAAGCCACCTCCGCCACACCGGGAACCGATTGCAGGGCGTAACGCAAGGTCCAGTCCTGGAACGCCCGCAGCTCTTCCAGGCTGTGCTTGCCCGAGCGGTCCACCAAGGCGTACTGGAAAACCCACCCTACGCCGGTGGCGTCGGGCCCCAGCTCGGTGCGAACCCCCTGGGGGAGCTGGGGCTGGATTTTGGAGAGGTACTCCAGCACCCGGGACCGGGCCCAGTAAAGGTCGGTGCCGTCCTGGAAGATCACGTACACGTAGGAAAAGCCAAAGTCCGAGTAGCCGCGGATGGCTTTAACCTTGGGAGCTCCCAAAAGCGCGGTGATGATGGGGTAGGTGACCTGGTCCTCGATGATGTCGGGGGAGCGGTCCCAGCGCGAGTAAATGATGACCTGGGTGTCGGACAGGTCCGGGAGGGCGTCCAGGCGGATGCGGTGGAGGGTCTGCCAGGCAAAAACGCACAGGGCCGCCACCCCAAGCAGCACCAGGATGCGGTTTTCTGCGGAGAACTTAATGATGCGCTTGATCATTGGTGCCTCCCTGGGGCGCAGCGAGGGCCGCGCGTAGCCGCGATTCGGAATCCAACAGGAACGTGCCCTTCACCACCACCCTTTCACCAGCGGTAAGCCCCTGGGTAACCAGCGCCTTTCCGGCTGCCCGCCGCACCACGGTGACCTCCCGCGGCACGAAAAAGCCTGGTTTTTCCTCCACAAAGGCAATTTGTCTGGTGCCGGTATCCATCACCGCCGAATCGGGGATGACCACGCCGGGAACCTCTGCCGGCATGACCTCCACGTTGGCGTACATGTCGGGTTTGAGTTCGCCCTTGGGGTTGGGAAGCTCCACCCTCACCCGCACCGTGCGGCTTTCCGGGTTCACCCAGGGGTAGATGTAGGTGATGGGCCCGGTGAAAACGGCCCCGGGGCGGTAGGGGAGCGTGACCTGGGTGGGCATCCCCAGCTTGAGGAGCGCCGCTTCCTGTTCGTAAAAGTCCGCCTCCACCCATACCCGCGACAGATCAGCCACCATGTAGAGCTCCATGCCCGGTTCCACCTGCTTGCCGGCGAAGATGTCCTTGGCCAGCACGTAACCGGCGGTAGGGGCGCGAAGCATGACGGTGCGCGATGGGGTACCCGTGGCGTCCAGGTGGGCCATGAAGTCCTGGGGTACATCAAAGAGCAGGAGCCGCTTGGCGGCTGCCTCCGCAAGCTCTTCGGCGGCCTTTTTGGCTTCTGCAGAGGCGGAGCTGGCCAGGCGCTGGGCTAACGCCTTGGCCCGCAGGTACTCCTCTTGGCTCGCCAGAAGCTCCGGGGAGTAGATTTCCAAAAGCGGCTCGCCCTTTTTCACGTACTGACCGGTGAAGTTCACATAAAGCTTTTCAATCCAACCGGAAACCTTGGTGTGCACGTGGGTGAGCAAGCGCTCGTCGGGAACCACCGTGCCCACCGCGCGGATAGCTTGCCCCAGGCTTCCCGCCTCGGCGACCACCGTTTGAATACCAGAGCGGGCGAGGCCTTCCGGCTCCAAAGACACTGGGGCGTAGCCGGTTACCGCGCGTTCTTTGGAAGCTTCCAGCTCATCGGCGTACACCGGCACGTAATCCATGCCCATGCTGTCCTTCATGGGCACCGGCGAGGTGACGGTGGGGTCCATGGGGTTGCGGTAGTAGAGGATCTTTCGCTCACCGCTCGGGGTACCGCTGGTGGCGGGAGCTGGCTGTTCCGTTTCGGTCTTGGGCACCAGCTTCATGCCGCACTTGGGGCAGCGGTCGGGCTTATCCGATACCACTTCCGGGTGCATGGGGCAAACGTACGCGGGTACCGTGGTGGGTGCGGTTTTTTCCTCGATGGGCACCAAGCGCATGCCGCAAATAGGGCAGTCGCCGGGTTTGTCAGAAACGTAGGTGGGGTGCATGGGGCAGTGGTAGCGGGCCCCCGCGGTTTCCTTTCCTCCACAGGCAAGAAAGAGCAGCAACCCGACAAAGACGAGGGCCAGGGCGGCCCGGGCTAAAGCTTTCATGACTCACCTCCCGAATCTCCCAAAAGCAAAGAAATGCGCGCCCAAGCGGCAAAAGCTTGGGCTTGACGCTGGGCAAAACCCACTTCGGCTTCAAGCCACAGGTTAAAGTCCTCGATGACCGTGGAAAAATCCACCTGGCCGGTTAAAAAGGTGGCGCGGGCTGCCTCCAGGGCGGCCATGGCCAAGGGGAGGATCTCCTGCTGGTAACGGGTTTGCTGCTCCTGGGCGTTGCGCCAGGCCGCTTGGGTCTTTTCGATTTCTTCCCGAACTGCTGCTCGCACCGCTTCCAGCCGCGCCTGCGCAGCCTTCAAGCGCAGTTGCGCCGCTTCCAATTCCGGTTTTTGTTTTCGTTCCCGCCAAAAGGGCCACTCCAAACCGAAGCCCAAGGTGGCCACCGCACCAAAGGAGCCACGGGTGCCGAGGCCGGCGGTGGCAAAGAGGTTGGGCTTGAGCTCGGCTTTAGCAACCTCCACCTCCCGGGCGGCGGCCGCCACTTCGGCTTGCATGACCTTAACCTCCGGTGCCTGCTCGAGGGCCAGATCCTGCCAGTTTTGCGGAAGCGGCGGGTATGGAGGCAAGCCCCGCACCGGGCCCAAAGGGCTGTTCAAGGGCCGGTTGCAAAGGCGGTTGAGCATCGCCACCAACTCCGCCCGCTGGCGAGCCAGGTCAGCTTTTCGTTCCTGAAGTCGGGTTTTGATCAGTACCGCCTTTACCGCCGCTTCCTGGCTGGTGAAGCCGGCGGCGTAGCGGGCCTGGGCGGTTTCCTTGAGCACCTGGAGGAGATCCAAAGCCTCCTCCACCTTCTCCAGCTCCACATCCAGGGCGTAAAGCTCGGCGTAGGTCTCCCGGATGGCCGCCACTACCTCGGCCTTAAGGCGCGCCAGCTCCAGTTCGCGCACGCCGGTTTCCGCTTGCGCCTGCTTTTCTCTCGATGAAAGCTTTCCCGGGTACCGCAAGTCCTGCCTAACCGTTACACCCAGCATGGACATTTCTTCTTTGCCCACGGTAAAGCGGGGAAACCGGGCATCGGTGAGCATGAAGTCCACCATGGGGTCCGGCAAAGTGCCCGCCGGAACCTCGTTCACTCGGGCTTCAGCCAACCGCAGGCGCAGTTCTTCCACGCTCGGGTTGACCTTGAGCGCTTCCTTAACCAGCTCATCCACAGTGGGAGCCGACTGGGCCCACAGCGGCCAGGGCACCAACAGGACAAGCACCTGCAATGCTTTGCGCATATCACCTCCAAAGACAAATCACAGCAAAGTAAAGCTCAAAGGGGGAGCAGTTGCAAGAAAGGCGGGAGGTGCTGCTAGCAGCGGAAGGTGCAGGTTAAAAGAAACACGCCAACGGCTGGCCGGGAAAAGAGGGGAAGGGGCTCCACCAGGATCGGCTCGGGGGCCACGGCCTCCGCCACCTCCACCTGCGCCTCCGCCTGGGGCGCCGGTGCTTCCACGGTAACGTGGGTGGGCTCGGCGGGTTTTGGCTCCTGGGGACCGGCGGTGCAGGGACAGGCCGGCCGATCCCCACAGCAACAGGCCGCCCGCTGGCAGCTTGGGAACGCCGCTTGCGCTGGCGGATGGGGAACCGCCAGCATCAGCAGCAGCCCGAAAATCGTCAGTACCCGCACGCCCGTTACTTTGCCATAATGCGACTTGAGGTTACAACTCCCGCTTTTGACGCTGATTTTCCCAGCGACAACGACGGGGACAAGGAAAAGCGCCGGCAATTCTGGGGAGCTTACAATCGAAATCCAACCGGTCGTTCCGGTCCGGCGAGAGGGAGAGGCGCGAACATGAAGGAGGAAAAATCGCGGGACGTAAATGCGTGGGTCCGTTTTCGGACGCCGGTAGGGTGGCTGGAGGTGCGGGCCAGCGAGGAAGGGGTTGTGGCCGTGGAGTTTGGCGCTCGGGAAGAGGAGGGTGAAGGGGGCAGCGGTCAAGCGCTGGCTTGGGCCCGCCAGGCAAGAGAAGAGCTGGAAGCGTACTTTTCCGGAAGGCAGCGAGGGTTTTCGGTGCCGCTGTTGCTCAACGGGACGCCCTTTCAGCAAGCGGTTTGGCGGAAGCTCTTGGAAATCCCCTATGGCCAGACCGCCACGTACGGAGCTTTGGCACGTGAATTGGGCAGGGCTGGGGCGGCCCGAGCGGTGGGGGCGGCCTGTGCCGTGAACCCAATTCCCATCCTCGTTCCCTGCCATAGGGTGCTGGGGAGTGGAGGAGCCCTTACGGGTTTTGCCGGTGGCCTGTCCGTGAAAGCCAGGCTTTTGGCTCTGGAAAGGCAGCACCGCTAACAGGCAACCGGCATCCGCCAAAAGATTTCCGTTGGGTGCGCTCCTGTAGGAAAACTGAGTCTTTGGTAGAACTTGACAAGGCCAGCGGCCTGGCGGAACCTACTGGTGAGAACTCGGAGTGAGGAGGCGCCTATGCGGGCATATCTCATCTTTACCGGTTCCGGGCCAATCCTCGTGCTGACCACCTTCCCCTCGGTAACCGACCCCCGCTTTGTGGAAAAGCTCAAAGCCAAAGGCATTAAGAAGTTTCTGGCGTACGAAGTGCCGCTGGAGCGGACCAAACAGCTTTACGGCGCCCCCTTTGAGGTGGTGGCAGCCGATTTGGTGGGAAGAGAGGATGTGCGGGTGCTGGATTTCAACGGCCACCATATTTTTGCCAACTTCAGCTTGAAGGAGCTGGGTGAGGCTATTCACTACGAGGAAGAAGAAGCAAGCGTGAGCCGGAAAAGCTAACCTCGAGCCCAACCTGGGAAAAGAGCTGCGGGAGGCGGGCCAACGGCAGGCCCACCACCGCCTGCACGTTCCCCTCCACCCGTTCCACAAAAACCGCCGCTTGACCCTGCAGCGCGTAAGCACCGGCTTTGTCCTGCCATTCGCTGCCGGCCAGGTACCAATCCAGAAGCACGAGAGGAAAAGCGTTAAAGGTTACCCTGACCACATCGAGGGCGCTTGCGCTTTTGCCAGCATAGGAAATCGCCGAGGCGGTGGCCACCAGATGCGAACGGCCGCGCAACGTCAAAAGCATCTCCCTGGCATCCCCGGCGTCCCTGGGTTTTCCCAGAATGCGGCCGTCGCAGACCACCACCGTGTCTCCGGCCAAAACCGGGAAGCTGGGAAATCGCTCTTGCGCGGCCGCAGCCTTCAGTTGCGCCAGGCGCAGGGGCACGGTGAGCGGCGGTTCCCCCGGCAGGGGCGATTCGTCTACATCCACCGGGGCGGGAACTACCTCCAATCCCAAACGACCCAAAAGCTCCCGTCGCCGGGGGGAAGCCGAAGCCAGAACCAGGGGAAGACCGTTGCTCACTGCAGCGGGCTTACTTTCCTCACCACAACCACGGACCTCTGGCAGTCCACCACTTCCACCTCGCTGCCCGCCGGTATGGTTTCTTCGGCTTCGCTTTGCGCCGCCAAAACCATAGACGAGCCCCCGGCTTCCACGCGCACCTGGCCGTAGCCTCCCGGAGGGATCTCCCGAACCACAGTGGCCTTCTGCTGGAGGATGGAAGGGGCGCAGGGGAGCCGCAAAAGCCAGCGGCAAACGACCCAGCAGAAAAGGGCCACCGCCAGGGCTGAAACCATAACGCCCTTCCACGAGTACCGACCCCAGGATACCAAGATCAAACCGGCACCGCCAAAGCCAGCTAACGCCACACCCAAGCGGGCAATGTGAACCTGTCTCCGGTGGCGGACGAGCTCAGCGCGGGGCAGCGCCACATGGCTTTTAGGGAGGCTTTCCAGAATTCCAAAGATTGCCGCCAGGACCAGACCCACCAGGAAAAAGGCGAGGAAGAAGAAGCCCCAGGTCACAAGGCCAGTGTAGCAAAGGTCCGGTCAAGAGGTCTCTCGGGTCTCCGGAGGGGGGCTGTCGCCGGTCACTCTGGGGATGGGCGTGGGGACGCCATAACGGTCCACGTTCACGTAGGTAATGACCGCCTCGGTGACCCGTCTGCCTTCGCCAGGAGCGCCGAGCGGCGCGGCTTCCACCGTCACCTTCACCGTAATGGACGTCCTGCCGATGCGGACCAGCTCGCCATAGAAGGAAACCAGGTCGCCTACGTATACTGGAGCGTGGAACACCACCTTATCCATGGCCACGGTCACCACCCGTGCTGCCCCGTGTTGATGGGCCACCACCGCGCCAGCCTGGTCAATGTACGCGAGGATGACCCCGCCAAAGATCGTGCCGTGGGGGTTGGTGTCCCGGGGAAGCAACGTCACGCGAATGGCAGGTTCTCGCTCACCCATGCCCGAGACTTTAGCAGCATTCGGGCCTGTGGTAGCGTTGATGGGGGAAAACTAGGGGGTGCTATGAAACGCCTGGCATCGCTTCTTTGCGTTTGGCTTGCCACCCCGCTGTGGGCGCAGTCGGGGGATACGGTGCTTTTGGATGTGTTTCGCACCCAGCTGGAGCTGGAAAAGCGCTTGATTTCCGCGGAGCTTTCGCAGTTGGAGAAAGGCCAGGAGGATCTGCGTCTGGCCTGCGATCGCATGCTCCGTTTGGCCGACGACCTGCTGCGGACCCAGCGGGACGGCGAGGACTCGGCGACCCTCACCTCCCGATCCGGCGACCTGCGCCGGGCGGAGGCGGAGGTGGCGGCGCTCATTGCCGGCTCCCAGCAGCTGCGGGCAACGATTGTGGCCAGGCGGGCGGTCATCGAGCAGCTCACCGCCGAGGTGAAGCGCCTGGAGGAAACCCTGCAAACCACCGGCGACGACCTTTCCGGAAGGTGGCAGGTGGCCATCGAACCCGGTGGCCTCAAAGGAACCTTTGATTTG
Organism: Thermoanaerobaculum aquaticum; assembly: GCF_000687145.1. NCBI lineage: Bacteria > Pseudomonadati > Acidobacteriota > Thermoanaerobaculia > Thermoanaerobaculales > Thermoanaerobaculaceae > Thermoanaerobaculum > Thermoanaerobaculum aquaticum. The sequence goes on along the minus strand of NZ_JMFG01000015.1, from coordinate 90,000 downwards.
CGGCTTTTTGGGACGTTGGTTTCCGGGGTGTACGAGTTGGCCGGCGGATGGAAGGGCTCGTTGCGCGGTACGCTAGTGGGCAACACCGTGCGGCTGGAGCGCATTGACTCGCAGCTGGGGTTTGTGGCGGTTTATACTGGCCGCCTGGAGGTCCGGGGCGGCGAGCGCCGGATCGAAGGGACGTGGCAGGCCACAAACCTGGCGGCCGGTTTGCCCAGCGCGGGCACCTGGCTGGCCCAGCGGGAAGCTAAAAAGTAGCGGTTCAACGTAAGAGGACCTGGGGGAAGGCATGGACATGCAACTGATTAAGGGAGCCTTGGCGGGGTTGCTGGTGGGCTTTTTTGCGGGCTACATGGTTGGGGAGCGGCAGGCAAGGCCGGCGCTTTCCGATCCCCACGCCGGGGTACCGGGGGCCCCGCCGCTTTCCGGACAGCCCCAGCAACCGCCGGAAGGGGGCCGTACCACGGGTACCGGTAATCCGCAACTGATGGAGCAGCTGCGGGCGGTGGAAAAGCTCCTGGAAAAGGATCCCAACAACTACGAGCACCTGGTGCAAGCTGGTAATATTCTTTACGACCTCAACAACTTCCTGCGGGCCATTGATTACTACGAAAAGGCCCGGGCCATCCGCGACGATTCTCCGGACGTGCTCACCGATCTGGGGGTCTGTTACCGGGAAACCGGGAACTACCAGAAGGCTTTGGAGCTCTTCGATAAGGCCGCAGACCTCAAACCCGGGCACTGGCAATCCCGCTACAACGCGGTGGTGGTGCGGCTTTTTGACCTCAACGATGCGGCCGGGGCCAAGGTGGAGCTGGAGAAGCTCAAGGCCTTGAACAACCCGCAGGTGCCCGACCTTTCAGGCTTGGAAGGGGAGATCGCACGACGTCTGGGCTCAAAGTCCAACTAGGGCTTCTCCTGCTTTTGTACCTGGTGTGGCGGGTCGCCAACGCCCTTGGCCGTCGCCACCAGAGGGAGCACGATCGGCTGCTTCACCGTCTTTCCGGTGCTGTGGGCGTGTGCCAGCGCTGCGGGAAACAACGGCCTGCGGAGGAGCTAGCCGTCAAGGGCTTTGGGCCCTGGGTGAAGATCGTGTGCCGGGACGGCTGCGAGGGAGAGGGGAAGTGAACCGGGAAACCAGGCTGCGGGCTGAGCTGGTGGCCGTGGGCGAGCGGCTTTACCGCGCGGGGTTGGTGCGGGCGGGGGAGGGGAACTTTTCGGCTCGCCTGGACGAGGCCAGCTTTTTGCTTACCCCCCGGGGCTGTACCAAAGGCTTTCTGCACGCCTGGCAGCTGGTACGGGCACCGCTGGTGGGCGAGTTACCGGAGCAAGCTTCCTCCGAGGGGCTTTTGCACCAAGCCATCCTGCGGGCTCATCCCACGGTGGCCGCGGTTCTGCACGCCCATCCGCCTTTGGTCTTGCGGGCGCTTTTTGCGGGCCAGACCCTGCAGCCCTCGGTGCTTAAGGAAGCGGAAACCTTGCGGTTAGAGGTGCTCCCGGATTTGCCTCCGGGCTCCCAGGCCCTGGCCCAGGCCGCTGCCGCTGCGGTGGCACGTGGCAACGTTTTGCTGCTGCCCGGGCATGGGGTGGTGGCGGTGGGCTCGTCGGTAACCGAGGCCCTGTGGCGTCTGGAAACCACCGAGCTTTTAGCGGCCGTTTGCCGGGGAGCTTGGCCCCATGCCTGAGGGCACGCTGTTTCCGGAAGAGCCCAGCTTTGCTCCCGGCACCCCGTTGGCCGAGAGGATGCGGCCCAAAAGCCTGGACGAGGTGGTGGGGCAGGATGAGGTGGTGGCGGTTTTGAAGGGCTTTCTGGCCCGAGGTGAGCTTCCTTCGCTGGTGCTTTGGGGGCCTCCCGGCTGCGGCAAGACCACCATTGCGCGGTTGCTGTCCGCCCACCTCAACGCCCAGTTTGTGAGCTTTTCCGCGGTTTTGTCCGGGGTGAAGGAAGCCAAAACCGTCATGGATGAGGCCAAGCGCTTGCGCCAGGCCACCGGCCGCAAGACCGTGCTGTTCGTGGACGAGGTGCACCGCTTTAACAAGGCCCAGCAGGACGCTTTCCTGCCGTTCTTGGAAACCGGCGACATCGTGCTGGTGGGGGCCACCACCGAAAACCCCTCCTTTGAGCTGAACCGCGCGCTGCTCTCCCGGGTGAAGGTGTACGTGCTGAAGCCCCTTTCGCCCGAGGTCATGGAGGGTCTGCTGCGCAAAGCGCTCACCGACCGCCAGCGGGGCCTGGGGTCTATGGAGCTTTCGGTGGACGCGCGGGCGCTGGCCCGCATCGTTTCCCTGGCGGCCGGCGATGCCCGGGTGGCCTACACGCTTTTGGAGCTGGCCGCGGAGCTTGCCGGGCCCAAGGGGGTGGTGAACCCGGAGCTGGTGGAGCGCGTGGCGCAGCGGCGCTTGGCCCTTTACGACAAAGAAGGGGAGGAGCACTACAACCTCATTTCGGCTCTGCACAAGTCCATCCGCAACTCCGACCCCGACGCCGCCCTTTACTGGCTGGCCAGAATGCTGGAAGGGGGTGCCGATCCCCGCTTCATTGCCCGCCGCTTGCTGCGGGTGGCCAGCGAGGATGTGGGCCTGGCCGATCCCCGGGCTTTGGAGCAAGCGGCGGCAGCGGCTCTGGCGGTGGAGCACGTGGGTTTGCCGGAGTGCGATTTGGCCTTGGCGCAAGCGGCGGTGTACCTGGCGTTGGCTCCCAAGTCCAACGCGCTCTATGCGGGCTATGGCAAGGCGCGGGAGGTGGTGCAGCAAAAAGAGCCGTACCCGGTTCCCCTGCATTTGCGAAACCCGGTCACACCACTCATGGCTCGCCTGGGCTACGGTCAGGGCTACGTGTACGCCCACGACACCGAGGAAAAGGTGGCAGCCATGGAGTGCCTGCCGGAAGAACTGGCGGGGGAAAGGTTCTACCAGCCCAGCGGGGAGGGCTTTGAGCAGCGGATCCGGGAAAGGCTTGCGGACATTGCCCGACGAAAGGCCAAGCATGGCGGAACGAAAAACAGCGGCTCCTAGCGCGCGTTTTGCGGCCCTGGATCGGCAGCTGCTGGAAAGCTACCGCCGGGCCTGGGAAAGCGGTGCCGCTGCCGCCGGCCCTTACCTGGCTTGCCGCATAGGCTGCACCGAGTGCTGCATCGGGGTCTTTGAGATTTCCGGCCTGGATGCCTGGCGCTTGCGCCAGGGTTTGTCCGCGCTGGCCTTGCGGGAACCGCAGCTGGCGGCTCAGGTAAAAAAGCGGGCTTACGAGCAGTGGCGCCTGTTGCAGGCGGATTTCCCCGGGGACAGGACCACCGGCGCGTTGGCTGCCGATGAGCAAGCACGGGAGGCTTTCTTTCAGAAGTTTGCGGACTTACCTTGTCCGGCTTTGGACCTTTCCTCCGGCCGCTGCTTGCTTTACGAGGCCCGGCCGCTTTCCTGCCGTAGCTTTGGCTTGCCCTGCCGCTGGGGTGCGGAGGTCTTACCCCCTTGTCGCTTAAACTTCCAGGGAGCGGATCCAACCATCGTTGCGGCGGCCACCATCGAGTGCGATCCGCAGGATCTTGAAGGCGACATATTGCAGGCCTTGGGAAACCCGCCCGATACCGTGGTGGCAGCAGCCTTAGCCGTGGGTTCCAGGGCTCCCGGGGAGCGGGAATAGGAGATTTGCCTTTTTGGGTTTTTGAGTACAGACTTGCAGTTTCGGAGGGTGAGGGGGAGTGATCAACGAGGAAATGCTCTTGGAAAGGCTGATACAGGCTCTCAAGGCCCACGGCCATTCCATCACGTCGCAGCGGGTGATGATCTTCCGGGCGCTGGCCCGCCACCGCGACCATCCCACCGCTGAAGCGCTCTACGAAGAGCTGCAGCGGGAGCATGCCCCGGACCTGTCGCTGGCCACCGTTTACAAAAACCTGCACGTGTTCGAGGAAATCGGCCTGGCGCGGGCGGTGGCAAGCCCTGATGGCCGGGCCCGTTTTGACGTGCCGCTGGCGCCCCACCACCACCTCTTCTGCACCCGCTGCGGGGCCATGGTGGACATCGAGGACGGCGTGCATGTGGAAATTGGGCCGCACCTGGAGGAAGAAACCGGCTTCCGGGTGACCGGGCTGGAGCTGGTGCTGCAGGGGGTGTGCCCAACCTGTCAAGGGAAGCAGAACAAGCCCCGTCTCTGGCGGCAAACTTCCCGCGCTGCCAAAGGCTCAGCGTAAGCTAGCCGCCACCTTCTTGGCTTCGGCAATACAGGCGTTGACCGCTACGCCACGGTAAGCGTTACCGGTGAGGTAAAGCCCACGAAAGCGAGAGGCGGTCTCGTCCAGCACCGCAAGGCGCTTGGGGTGGCCCAGGGTGTACTGGGGGATGCCCTCGGGGTGGCGGAAAACCCGGACCAGATCGGGATCCGAATCGCCTCCCAGGATGGCGTGGAGCTCCCGGCGCACCAGCCGCAGCAGCTCCTCGTCACTAAAGGCAATGACTTCCGGCTGCCGCGCACCCCCCAGGATCGTGCGCAGAAGCACGGTTCCCGCCGGAGCCTGGTTGGGAAAGATGGAGTGGCAAAACAGCGTGCCCAGGATCTGCCGCGGCTCCCGGGAAGGCACCAAAAAGCCAAAGCCCGAAAGGGGATGGGCAAAAGGCTGTGGCGATTTATACGCGGTCATCACCACCACCACCGGCGGCATGGGGATTTCCCCAAGGGCCTCCAGGGCTTTCGGCGGGAAGAGGTGGGAAAAGAGCGCCGAAACCTTTGGGGGTGGCACGGTGACCACCACGTTGCGGGCGGAAAGCTCTTCTCCATTGGCGAGCTTAACCACCCAGGGGCTGGCGGTGCTTTCCCGGTACTGCACCGCCGCGACCGGGCTTTGCAAACGGAGGTCAGGTCCCAAGGCCGCCACCAGGCGGTCGGTGAGCTCCTGCATTCCAGAAACAAAGGTGGTGAGCGTGCCTCCTGGACCTGCAGGTCCGCCACCGCCTTTTTTCCGCAAGGCCAGCATAGCCCGGGTGAGCGAACCGTAGGTGCGTTCCATCATCGCCATCTTGGGGAAGGTGGCGGGCAGCGAAAGCTCCGCCGCTCGACCGGCAAACACGCCGGTGACCATGGCGTCCACCAACACCTCCGCCGCTTCCCGGCCAATGCGCCGCCGGGCAAAGTCCAGCACTGACTCGTCCTCGGCGCGCCCCCGGGGCATGAACGGCTCTGCCAATACCCGCAGCTTTCCCGGGAGGGAAACCACATCCGAAACCAGAAACGCCGGTGGCGACAGGGGCACCTTGCGCAGCTTGCCGTTGCGGAGGATAAAGCGATCAGCGGCGGCCTGACCTGCCTTCACCAGGCGGTTTTCCAGGCCCAAAAGGCGCACCAGCTCCAGGGTTTCGGGCACGTTGTCCAGAAACCCCTGGGGCCCCCATTCGCAGCAAAACCCATCCTGCCAATCGGTGCGGATTTTGCCTCCGGCCTGGGTGCTTTCCTCGAGGACCAGCACGGATGTTCCGTTTTGGCGGGCAAAAAAACCCACCGCCAGTCCGGAAATGCCGCCCCCAATGACGATGACATCCAGCGATGCCGCGTTGGTGCTCATACGGTTCGCGAGTAAATGGGCTTGCCGGTTTCCCGGCGCAGGTAGGTGTCAAAGGGCATGCAGATGTTGCGGATGAAGACCCGGCCCTGGGGGAGCACGGTGATGCCCCAGCTCGAGATTTGCAACAGGCCGTCCTCCACGAAGGGGGAAAGCTCGGAAAGCTCCCGGGCAAAGGTCACCTCGGGGTCCACGGAAAAGCGCTCCCGCACCCAGGAAAAAGGTAAAGAGAAGGTGCAGATGAGCTTGCGGATGACCGCCCCGCGCAGCTCATCCTCGGCGCTTCGCCAAATGCCCCGCTCCACCGCAAACTCGCCACCCTTCACGGTGCGCTGGTAGCGGGCGAGGATCTTTTCGTTTTGCACGTACGCACCGGCCACATCGCCAATGGAGGTCAGCCCAACGCCGATAAGGTCGGAAGCGGGGAGCACGGTGTAGCCCATGAAGTTGCGGTGGAGCGTGCCGGAATCTAAAGCCCGGGAAAGCTCGTCGTTGGGCTTGGCAAAGTGGTCCATGCCGATGAAGCGGTAGCCGGCCTGGAGGAAAACCTGGGCGGCAGCAGCAAAAATGGCAAACTTGGCGAAGCCCCGCGGCAAGGGCATGGCCTCCAGAGCCTTCTGGTGGGGCTTAATCCAGGGCACGTGGGCGTAAGAGAAGATGGCCACCCGGTCGGGGGAAAGCTCCTCCACCACTTGTTGCGCGGTGATGGCAAAGCTTTCCGGTGTCTGGTAGGGAAGGCCGTACATGAGGTCAATGTTCACGGAGGAAAAGCCCAGCTCCCGGGCTTTGTCCACCATGGCTTTGGTGAGCTCCAGGCTCTGAATTCGCCGTACCGCCTGCTGTACCTGGGGGTTGGTGTCCTGCAGCCCCATGGAAATGCGGTTAAAGCCCAGGCTGCGCAGCACCCGCAGGTGCTCAAAGGTGGTGACGCAGGGGTCCACCTCCAGGGCCACTTCGGCGGAGGGCAGAAAGGTAAAACGCTGGGCCACGGCCTCGAAGAGACGCGCGCACTGGGAGGGCGTGAGGTACGTAGGGGTGCCACCGCCCCAGTGCATTTGCGAAAGGGCCCGCCTTTTCCCCAAAGCTTGAGCTAACAGCTCCAGCTCGGCGGTAACTGCGTCCAGATAGGCTTCTTCCGGGCCGCGATGGGGCGAAATCACAATGTTGCAGCCGCAGTAGGTGCAGCGAGCCTCGCAGAAGGGCACGTGCACGTAAAGGGAAAGCGGCTCGTTTTCCCGCTGGGCCGCCAGGCTCAAAGCCTTGCGGTAGTCCTGGGCGGTGAAGCTGGTGGAAAACTGCGGGGCGGTGGGGTAGGAGGTGTAGCGGGGGCCAGGGCGGTCGTACTTGGCGATGAGCTCGGGAGTGATGGCCGAAAAGTCCACCTCGTTTTGCAGGTGAGAGGGCACGGTAGCCGCGAAAGACTTCGCTGTCATGGCTTCTCCTGGATGGCGGCGAGAAAAGCCTCCACGCCGGCCATGGGGGTGTCCGGCCAAATGCCGTGGCCGAGGTTGGCGATGTAGCCCACTTCCGGGGCACGCTGGAGCATGGCCTGGGTTTGGCGCCTGACCTCGCTTGTTTCGGCAAACAGCACCGCCGGGTCCAGGTTGCCCTGCACGGCCTTGCCGGTGCGCTCTGCCGCTATTTGCAAATCGGTGCGCCAATCCACGCTCACCACCTCCACCGGCAGGGAGGCCACCGCCGGCAACAAATGGGAACCGTGGCCCAGGTAAAGGATGCGGGGGACATCCAGGCCGTCAAGGGTGTGGAAAAGCGCTTCCAGAGCCGGGACGACGAACGCCTGGTAGCGCTCCAGCGGCAGGACCCCGGCCCAGGAATCAAAAACCTGCACCGCTTGCGCCCCCGCCCGAACCTGGAAGGCCAGGTAGCTCCCCATGGCTTGGCCAAGGCTCAAGAGCAGCGCCTTCAGCTCCGAAGGAAAGCGATAGATGGCCTTTCTTACGTTGGTCCAATCGCTGCTCCCCTGGCCTTCGATCAGGTAACAGGCGAGTGTCCAAGGGGCACCGCAAAAACCCAAAAGCGCCACCTCGGGGGTGAGGGCTTGCCGCACCAGCCCAATGGCCTCGGCCACCGGCGCCATGCTTTCCCAGCTTGCCGGCAGCTGGAGCTGGGCCCACGCTTGCGGGTTGTCCCAAGCTTTTGTAAGCCGCGGGCCGCCGTTTTCGGAAAAGGAAAAGCTCACCCCCAGGGCCTGCAGCGGCAAGAGGATGTCGGAGAAGATAATGGCGGCATCCAGGGGGAAACGCCGCAAGGGCTGAAGGGTAGCTTCCGCGGCTAATTCCGGGGTAGTGCATAAAGCCAGGAAAGACCCGGCCTTTTCCCGCAGCTCGCGGTACTCGGGGAGGTAGCGGCCGGCCTGCCGCATGATCCAAACCGGCGGGCGGTCCACCCTCTGCTTTCGGCAGGCAGCCAGGAAGCGGTTCACCAGTAAACCTCCGCCAGGGCCTGCTGCAGGGCTTGGGCGGTGAAGGCCAGGTCATCGCTGGTGTGGGCCAGCGACAGGAACCCCACTTCGTAAGCCGAAGGTGCCAGGTACACGCCCCGCTCCAGAAGGGCCCGGTGCAGCGCCCTGTAACGCTCGGCGGCGTGGGGGGCAATGGCGTCAAAGCGCCGGGGCGCCGGCGAGGCAGTATCCAGGTAAAGCCAAAAAATGGAACCCAACCGCACCAGCTGGCCACGCCCGGAAAGGATGGGAAGCAACGCTAGTTCGAGCTCCTGGCCCAGCCTTTCGAGCTTTTCCCACCCGGCCTCCCGCTCCAGGACCTGCAGGGTGGCGAGGCCCGCCGCCATGGCCACCGGGTTTCCCGAAAGCGTCCCCGCCTGGTAAACGGAGCCCAGGGGGGCTACCTGCTCCATGATGTCCCGCCGTCCGCCAAAGGCCCCCACCGGCATGCCACCGCCGATGACCTTGCCAAAGGTGGCCAGGTCCGGGGTAATGCCGAAAACCTGCGCGGCGCCACCCCGGGCGACCCGGAAGCCGGAAATGACCTCGTCAAAGATCAAAAGCGCCCCGGACGCGCGGCAGAGATCCGCAAGCCTGGCGAGAAACTCCCGCCGCTGCAAAAGCAAACCGGCATTGGCGGGGATTGGCTCAATGATGGCGCAGGCCAGCTCGGACCCGTAGCGGGCAAAGGCTTCCTCCAGTGCCTGCTCATCGTCCAGAGGCACCACTACGGTGAGCTCGGCCAGGGCCGCCGGGACGCCGCCGGAGGAGGGAGTCCCAAAGGTGGCCAGCCCGGAGCCGGCTTTGACCAAAAGCGAATCGGAGTGGCCGTGGTAGCAACCTTCGAACTTCAAAATCCGCGGGCGGCCGGTAAAACCCCGGGCCACGCGAATGGCCGCCATGACCGCTTCGGTGCCGGAGGACACGAAGCGCACCAGCTCGCACCCTGGGTAGGAGGCAACCACCTTTTCGGCCAGCGCCACCTCCGCCTCGCAGGGGGCACCAAAGGAAAGCCCCCGTTCGGCTGCTTTTTTCACGGCTTCCACCACCTCCGGGTGGGCGTGACCCAAAATCAGCGGTCCCCAGGACATCACGTAGTCCACGAAGGTGTTGCCGTCCACGTCGGTAAAGCGGCTGCCCTGGCCTTGCCGGTAAAAGATGGGGGTACCGCCCACCGCCCGAAAGGCCCGCACCGGGGAGTTCACGCCTGCCGGCATGAGCTGGCAGGCTCGCCGGTAAAGTGCTTCGGATGTGGCAATCCGCATGGTGTCCCTCACAACCAACCGTTGGCCAAAACCTCGCGGGCGTGGTAGGTGATGATGATGTCGGCGCCAGCGCGCCGGAAGGCGTGCAGGTTTTCCATGATCACCGCCCGCTCGTCAATCCAGCCCCTTTGGGCTGCCGCTTTCACCATGGAGTACTCGCCGGAAACGTTGTACACCGCCACCGGCTGCACGAAGTTCTCCTTCAAATCGCGCAGCACGTCCAAATAGGCAAGCCCCGGCTTCACCATGAGGATGTCGGCCCCTTCCGCCACGTCCAGCTCGGCTTCCAGCAGCGCTTCCCGGCGGTTGCGGGCGTCCATCTGGTAGGACTTGCGGTCCCCGAACTGCGGTGCGGAATGAGCGGCCTCCCGGAAGGGTCCGTAGTAGCCGGAGGCGTACTTCACCGAGTAGCTCATGATGGGGGTGTCCACAAAGCCCTCTTCGTCCAAAAGCTCGCGGATGGCGGCCACCCGCCCGTCCATCATGTCCGAAGGGGCCACCACGTCGGCGCCCGCCCGGGCGTGGGCCAGGGCCATGCGGGCCAGGTGCTCCAGGGTGGGGTCGTTGGCCACCTTGCCGTTTTTGATCACCCCGCAGTGGCCGTGATCGGTGTAGGCGCAAAGGCAAACGTCGGTGATGACCAGAAGGTCGGAGCCAAAGCGCTTTTTGAGGGCAGCCACGGCCTGGGGGATCAAGGCGTTTTCGTCGTAAGCACCGCGTCCGTCGGGGTGTTTGGGCTCGTCGTCGCCCGGCACACCGAACAGCAGCACCGAGCGAATACCGAGCTTTAAGTCGCTTTCCACGGTTTTGAGCAGAGGCTCGATGCCCTGGCGCTGGATCCCGGGCATAGCGGCAATGTCCTCCACCCGTTGGGGATCCCGCAAGACGAAGTGCGGCATCACGAACAGCCTGGGATCCAAGCGGGCTTCCGCCACCAAATCCCGCAGCACCGGGTTAAAACGCAAACGACGGGGACGGTTTACAAGATCCGACATAACGCCTCCTTCAAGCCTTTGGGGTTTGGCTGGGGCAAGACCTCAAAGGCAAGCCCCAGCTTTTGCAGCTCTTGGGCGGTGGTCGCTCCCCACGCCAAATGGGGCACCGCGGAAAACTGCCCCTGGGTAAGCTGCCAGTAGTGGCTCGCGGCCCGGGGTGAGGTGAGCACCACCGCCCGGGGGGAACCCGGGGGCAGGGGTGGAAGCTGCGAGGGGTTCGCAGGTTCCATGGCATAAACCGGCAGGGGAAACACCTCAAAACCCGCCGCATGCAGGCGGCTCACCAGCTCCTCCCGGTGCTCCCGGCCACAGGGGAAAACCACAGCGGAAGGAACGGTAAACCGCTGGCTTATGGTTTCGGCCAGCGCTGCGCCCCCTTGGCTGCCCACCAACGCCACAGAAAGCCCCACCTCCCGGCACGCCGCTGCGGTGGCCTCTCCCACAGCAGCCACCGGCAGCTGCGTCAAAGCTGCGTCCAGCCCCCGACGTTGGGCTTGGGCCAGGAAGGGACGGGGGGCGTGACGGCTGGTACAGGCAATCACGGCAAGCTCTGCCAGGTGCCGTGCCAGGCGCTCCCAGGCCGCCGGCTCCTCCCAGGGTACCTGCCGCAACACCGGAAAAGCCACCAGCTCCAGCTCCTCCGGAACCCAAGGTTGAAGCTCCGGCAGCTCCTGGGCTTCCCGGGTAATGAGAACCCAACCCTTCACGACAACGCCTTCCCCAGTAAAACCTGCAACACCTGGGCCGCTGCCTCCTGCGGGGTCGCCGCACGTGCTTCACTGCGAACTAACGAAACCAGCGACAGGTCCGGGCGCAGGGTGCCCAGGGCAGCGCGCAGGAAAAACGAGCCGTTTTGCGCCTGGCAGTAAGCCCCTAAGGGGATGTGGCAGCCCCCTCCCAAGCCCACCAGCACCTGACGTTCAGCCTCCACCTCTTGCGCCAGGAGCGGTTCGTGAAGACAGGCGACCAAATTGCGGGTCGCGGTGTCGTCGGCGCGCACCTCCACCCCCAGGGCCCCCTGGGCCGGGGCGGGGAGCAGGACCTCCAGCGGCAGCTTGCGGGCGACAAGGTCAGAGAGGTCCAGCCCCAAGCGGTGGACCCCGGCGTAGGCCAGCACGATGGCGTCGTACTCCCCTTCGCGGAGCTTACGAACCCGGGTTGGCACGTTGCCGCGCAGCGCCTTGACCTGCAGGTCCGCCTGCAAGGCTAAAAGCTGCGCGGTACGCCGCAGCGACGAGGTCCCCACCACGGCGTTGGGTTTGAGTCCCAAAGGCCCGTCACCGAGGGCAGCCGGCCGCGCCAGCAAAAGCTCAGCGGGATCTTCCCGCACACACACCGCACCCAACGTTAAGCCTTCCGGCTCCTGGGTAGGCAGGTCTTTGAGGGAGTGCACCACCAGGTCCACTTCCCGCTGGAGCAGGGCTTGCTGCAGCTCCTTGGTAAAAAACCCGCTGCCGCCCACCTCGTGCAGGGCCCGGCTGCGGTCGCGATCCCCGGAGGTGTGGATGATGACCAGCTGGCAGTCCGCCCCGGCCCTTTGAGAGAGGAGCTCGGCCACCTTCCGGGCCTGCCAGAGGGCGAGGTCGGAACCTCGGGTGCCAATGCGCAACGGCTTAGGCATGCTCGCCGCTCACCGCGGAGAGGAAGGTGTCCAGCGCTTGCAGGGAGTGGGTGAAGGCCACCTCGCGTAAGCCCTTCATGGGGGTGCGCACCAGCCTTTGGGCCAAACGCTCCGCCAGCTCGTCCAAAAACTCCTGGGGGAGCGTGCCGTGGCCGTTGGAAAAGGCCTGCTGCAGCTCCCAGCGGGCGGACTGGTAGAAAACCTGCCGCAACGCCTTGGCCACCGGCGCCAGGTTGTGCTCCAAAAGCTCTTGCCCGAGTTCTTCAAGCTGCTCGCGGATGATGGCCTCGGCCTTGGCCACTTCGGCCGCCCGCGCCTGGCGGTTGGCTTCCGACTCGGCGTGGAGGGTGGTTTGGTTGACCAGCGTGATCCCTGGGACCGCGGCGCATTCGGGAGCGGCGTTGGCGGGCAGGCCCAGGTCCACGATGAGCGCCGGGGCCAGCCGCGCCGCCACCGCCGGGCTCAAAACCGGCTCTTCGCTGGCCACCGCCAGCACCACCACGGAAAAGCCATTGCTGGCTTCAAACAGGTTGGACAACAGCTGAAAGCTGGCGCCGAGCTGTTGCGCCAGTGCTTGGCCCCGCTCCTGGGAGCGGTTGAAAATCACAATGTCGCGGGTGCCATCGAGCTTCCTCACCAAGCTTCCAGCGGCAGCGGCCATTTCGCCGGCCCCCACGATGGCCACCGGGCGGCTGTCCTGACTCAGGCGTTCCCGGATGATGTTTCGCGCCAGGGAAACCAGAGAGGTGGCGCCCTGGGAAAGCCTGGTTTCCGTGCGCACCCTCTTGGCCGCCCGAAAAGCCTGGCCGAAGAGCGTGTGCAGCTTAGCCTTGGCGAGGCCCGCTTGCGCCGATTGCCGGAACGCTTCCTTCACCTGACCGAGGATTTGGCTTTCCCCCAGCATCAGCGAGTCCAAAGCCGCGCTGACCCGAAAGAGATGTTGGGCCACCGAGGCTCCTTGTAGCAAGAGGCAGCGGGACGATTCGGGAAGCGAAGCTACACCGCCGGTGAGCTCCGCTAATGCTTGCCGCAGCGCTTGGGTGAGGCGGCCGGGGCAGAGATCGCCCTCGTGAACCACGTAAAACTCGGTGCGATGGCAGGTGGCCAGGTACACCAGCTCGCTGGCGTTGAGCCTTTGGGCTATGGTGTGAAGGGCGTCTGGCAGCAGGTGTTCGGGGATTCTGGCCTGAGCGACCTCTTCCGGCGTGGCCAGGCGGTGGTTGGTGCCCAGGGCGAAGAGGGTATTCATAGGTCCTCCTCCGGCAAGTATCATCGGCTCCGCACCGTCACCTGTAAAGGGCTTGTGGTAAAAGTAACGTGTACAAAGTGCCACAATTTTGCAATCTCAAAACCGAATCGCAAATTGCTTTGCGCGCTATCTCGAAAAGTCCGGCCGTGCCACAATCTTGCCCGTGGAACTGACCTGTGTGGCCACCTGCTCCCGGGGGCTGGAAGAAGTTTTGCTGCAGGAACTCCAGCTCCTTGGTGTGCGCGGGCAAGCACGACCGGGAGCGGTGGAGTTTGCAGCCACCTGGGAACAGGTGGCGCGGGCCAATTTGTGGCTGCGAACCGCCATTCGCGTGCTGGTTTTTCTCGCCTCCGGCCCCTGCTCGGGGAGGGAAGAGCTTTACCAGCTCGCTTTTTCCGTTCGCTGGGAGGAGCTTCTGTGGAGAGAAGCCACGGTGGCGGTGCAGGTGGCGGGGCGGCATGCAGCGTTTGCCAACACCCACTTTGCCGCTATGGTTGTGAAGGATGCGCTGGTGGATCGCATGCGAGAGCACCGAGGCTTTCGCCCTTCGGTGGACGTAAAAAACCCGGACCTCCGGGTGGTATTGCACCTGGAGCGGGGAGCTTGCGCGCTCTACCTGGACACCTCCGGGGAACCTTTAAGCCACCGCGGGTACCGGCCAAGGCAAGCCCAAGCCCCGCTTTCTGAGTGCCTGGCCGCTGGGCTTTTGCTGTTGGCCGGCTACGATGGCCGACAGCCAGTTTTAGACCCCATGTGTGGCTCGGGGACCATCGTCGTGGAAGCAGCGCTTTTAGCGTCCCGCACCCCTCCAGGATGGAAGCGCTCCTTTGCCTTCGAGCGCTGGCCCTTTGCCAGCACCCATCACCTGAAAGAAGCAAGAGCTGAGGCCTTGGCGGGACGGCGAAAGCCTGCGGCTCCCATTGTTGGCCGGGATTTGGCGCAGCAAGCCCTGAACCTGGCCCGCAAGGCCGCTAAAGCCGCCGGGGTGGACGCTCTGGTGCGCTGGGAAAGGGGAGATGTGCGGGAGCTTCCCAGGGTGCCAGCCGGGACGTTAATCATCACCAACCCCCCTTACGGGGTGCGTTTGGGGGAGGAAGCGGAGCTGGTGGCCCTGTACCGCCAGCTGGGGGATGCGGTGAAAAGGCAAGCGGCGGGTTCTACGCTCTGGCTTTTGTTGGGCAACCCACGTCTCGCTCGCCAGGTGGGGCTTAAAGCGTGCAAGAAAATCCAGCTTTTTAACGGCCCGCTGAAATGTCAGTTTTGCGCCTATCCGGTGGTGGAAGGCGAGTTCAAAAAGGGCGGGGCTTAAGCCCGGCTGCTAATCTATGGCCATGGTGTCGGAGATCGCAGCCCTCATCCCGGCGTTCAACTGCAGCGCCACCGTAGGAGCCGTGGTGGCTGGTGTTTTGCAGCATGTTCCCCTGGTGCTGGTAGTGGACGACGGCTCTTCCGACGACACCGCATGGCAGGCGCGGCAGGCCGGCGCCCACGTTTTGCGGCTGGAGGAAAACCGCGGCAAAGGGGAAGCGGTGCGCACCGGCTTGCCCTGGCTTTTGGCTGGCCCCTGGACGCACATCCTCATGCTGGATGCCGATGGGCAACACGACCCCAACGATATTCCCGGCTTTCTGGCTTTAGCTCACGAGTACGACCTCATTGTGGGCAATCGCCTCCATACCCCCCAGGCCATTCCCGGCAAGCGCTTCTGGACCAACTACATTGGCACCCGGGCCCTGAGCTTGATGACCGGCTTTCCCCTGGAGGATTCCCAGTGCGGTTTTCGCTTGGTTCGCGCTGCGGTTTTGCGGCGCATGGAGCTCATCGGCCGGCGCTACTCGGTGGATACCGAGATCCTGGTGCGGGCGGGACGCATGCGGGTGCCCTTTGCCCATGTCCCGGTGCGGGTCATCTACAACGGCCAGGTTTCCCACTTCCGTCCGCTGGCCGATACCGTACACATCGTTTTTTCCGCGGTCCCCTTCAAGGTGGATGAGCGGGTTCGCCGCTGGGATCCGGGGCCTGAGTTCTTTCGGCCTCTGGCGCAAGCGCTGCCGGTCTTGCCGCCGGTGAGCGGCGGGTCAACTGGCTAAAAGCGGCATCTCGATTCCGGTGCCTTCACGGGCGCAACTTGAGCCATGCTCGAAGAACGGCTAGCATGGCCTCCCGTGGGTGATGGGTCCTGGGCGGCAGAGGAAGGGCATGGTCTCAGGGTGGTGGTCTCGGGTGGGTCCCGGGGCATCGGCCGGGCCATCGTTTTGGCCCTGGTCCAGGCAGGCTACGAGGTTGACTTTCTATACCGGCAAAACCAAAACGCCGCCCAGGAGGTGGAAATCCAAGCGCGGGAGCTGGGTGGAAGCGCCCGGGGCTTCCGCTGCGACGTTTCGGTCCGGGAGGATGTGGAAAGCTTCCTAGCGCAGCTGGCCGAGCCGGTTTACGCGGTGGTCAACAACGCCGCCATCATTGCCGACGGCACCTTGCTGCTCATGGATGAAGAGCGCTGGCGGCGGGTGGTGGACACCGCGCTCACCGGAGCCTACCGGCTCACCCGTGGGTGCTTGCGCTCCATGCTTCACTCCGGGCGGGGGAGGGTGGTGAACATCGGCTCGCTTTCCGGGCTTTTGGGGCAACACGGTCAAACCAACTACTCCGCCGCCAAGGGAGGGTTGGTGGCCTTTACCAAGGCCCTGGCCCGGGAGGTGGGGCGGTACGGCATTACCGCCAACTGCGTGGTTCCGGGCTGGATTGAAACCGACCTTACGGCAGGCTTGCCCGAAAGCCGAAAAAAGCGGGCCCGGGAGTCGGTGCCCATGGGACGCTTTGGAAAGCCGGAGGAGGTGGCCTCGGTGGTGCGCTTTTTGCTTTCCCCCCAAGCCGGCTACATCACCGGCGCGGTGATCCGCGTGGACGGGGGCGTGGGAGCTTAAAACGGTCTTGAGTCCGTAGCGGCGGTTTGCTCTCCGGTAAAGAGCTTTTGAAAGTGGTAAGCCAGGCGCAACGTGATGGGCCCGGGTTTTCCACCACCCACTAGTTGTCCATCTAAACGCACCACCGGCATGATAAGGGTGGTCGTGGAGGCAATGAAAACCTCGTCGGCACCTTTCAGGTCGGAAAGGGAAACCCAGCGGCGGTGGAAGGGAAGGCCAAGTTCCGCGCAAAGCTCGCTTACCGCCTTAAGCGTTACCCCTTCCAAAAGCCGCTCCCCAGGGGGTGGGCTGGCCACCACACCGCTGCGCACCACGCACACGTTGCTGGAGGCACCCTCGTTGACGTAGCCGTCCTGGCCGACGAAGATCGCCTCCTGGGCGCCTTTTTGCCGCGCCTGCTGCTTGGCCAGTACAGCGGGGAGCAGCATAGTGGTTTTGATGTCCCGCCGCTGCCAGCGCATCTCCGGGACGGTTACAGCGGCAATGCCCTGGGCGATGAGGCTAGGGGCGGGAAATGTAAAAGGCCGCAAGTACGCGAAAAAAAGCGGTTTTTTGCGTTGGCCGGGCAGGTGCTCCCGGGCGGCGGTGCCGCCGGTGAGCTGGGCGTAAAGGATGGCGCTGTCAAAACGCTCCCGTGCCCAAAGGTCGGCCACCACGTGCTGCCACCGGGCCAGCGGCGGCACACCTTCCTGAAGCCCCAGCTCCCGCGCCCCCTGCAGCATTCGCTCCACGTGGTCGGCAAGGCGAAAGGGCTTGCCGTTAATCACCGCCACCACCTCGTAAAGCGACTCGGAAAACTCCAAACCGCGGTCCTCTAAAGGCACCGCAGCACTGGCGAACGGCACGAAAACGCCGTCCACGTAGGCCCAGCGCGGGTTCTCCGTGCTTCCAGTCACAAACGCATTATACGTTTGCTGCAAAAAAAGGCTTGCCGACCGCTAGGAGCAACGACCCCTTGGCGGGCCAGCTCCGGGCGGATAAACTGCCGCGCGGAGGTGCTCAGCATGGCAGGGATCTTCAAGGCTTACGACGTGCGCGGCGTGGTTCCCGAGGAGCTGAACGAAGAACACGCTTACGCCATTGGTTATTTTTTCCCGCAGATTCTCGAAGCCGAAGATACGGCCAAGGTGAAGGCCGTGGTGTTGAGCCGGGATATGCGGCAAACCTCACCGGGCTTAGCGTCCGCTTGCGAAAAGGGCTTGCGTACCGCCGGTTTTGCCGTTTGGGACATCGGCCTCGCCACCACCCCCATGAACTACTTTGCCGTGGGCTTTTTAGGGGCCAGCGGCGGCATTCAAGTAACCGCCTCCCACAACCCTGCCCGCTACAACGGGTTTAAGTTTTCCCGGCGGGAGGCTATTCCCGTCAGCTCGGAAACCGGCATTGGCAAGCTGGAGGAGCTGGTTCGCACGCAAAAACCCCCGGAACCAAACCCCCAGGGGCCGTACCAAATCCGCGAGATCTGGCAGGCCTATGAAGCCCATGTGTTGCGGTTTTTGCGGGTTCGCGAGCCCCGCCTCAAGGTGGCCGTGGACGTGGCCAACGGCATGGCCACGCTTTACGAACCCCTGTTTTCCCAGCTCAACATTGAGCTGGTGCCGCTGTTTTTTGGCCTGGACGGCACCTTCCCAAACCACGAGGCCAACCCCTTGAAGGAGGAGAACCTCCGCTTCCTCCAGGAAGCGGTGGTGGCCCAGGGGTGCGACTTGGGTGTGGCCTTTGACGGCGATGCCGACCGGGCCATGATGGTGGACGAGAAGGGAAAGGTGGTGGGCGCTGATCTTTTAACAGCGCTTTTAGCAAAAGCCATCCTTGCGCGCTTTCCGGGCGCCAGCATCGTGTACGACGTGCGGTCATCCTGGGCTACCCGCGAGGCCATTGAAGCGGCCGGGGGAGTCCCGGTGCGGGAGAGGGTTGGGCACTCCTTCATGAAGGCCACCATGCGCAAACTGCAAAGCCCCTTCGGTGGCGAGCTGGCGGGGCACTTTTACTACCGCGAAAACTTTTACGCCGACTCGGCCATCATCACCATGATTGAGGTTTTGAACTTGCTCCGGCAGGAGGGAAAGCCCCTTTCGGAGCTGGTGAAACCCCTGGACCGCTATGCCCGCACCGGTGAGGTGAACTTCCACGTGGCCAACAAGGAGGAGGTCATTACTGCTCTTGCCGAAAAGTTCGGGCACGGCCAGGTGGACTTTTTGGACGGGATTACCGTGGAGTTCGCCGACTGGTGGTTCAACGTGAGGCCTTCCAACACCGAGCCCCTGCTGCGGCTGGTGATGGAAGCGAGAGATCCGGGGCTTCTTTCGGAGCGGCGGAAGGACGTGGAGGCGGTGATCCGCCAGGTGGGCCGGGAAAACTAGCCAGCAGCCACCGGCGTTTCGCCTGAGTCTTCGGTCAACGAGCGGTAAAAACCGGAAGAGTCCTTGCTGTAAAGCGGCTGCCCGCGGGCCTCTCGTTGCACCACCTCAATGAGTGCTTCCACCACCACCGGGTCGAACTGCTTTCCGGCTTCCGCCCGCAGCTCGGCAATGGCATCCTCCAGAGCCCGCGCCTGGGAGTAGGGGCGCACCTGGGTCATGGCGTCAAAGGCGTCCACCGCGAGGATGATGCGGGCCTCCAACGGGATTTGATCCCCTTTCAAACCGCGGGGATAGCCGCTGCCATCGAAGTGCTCATGGCAGGCGCGGATGATCTCCGCCGCGCGCTCCAGCTTGCCCATGCGCTCCACGATGTTGCCCCCCACCTCGGGATGGGAGAGGATCTCCTGGCGCTCGCTTCCCGACAGCGGACCCGGCTTGTTCAGGATGTCGTTGCCAATGGCAATCTTCCCCACATCGTGGAGGATGGCAGCCACCGAAAGGATGAACTTCTGATGCGAAGACCAGCGGGCCCACCCCCGTTCTTCCAGGACCTGAGCGGTGGCCATGGCCAGGCGCTCCACCCTTTCAATGTGCTCGCGGGTGTAGTGGGATTTGGCTTCCACCACCTCGGCCAGCGTGGAAATCACGCCAAGGTAGGTGGTGCGGATTTCGTCGGCCATTCGGTTGAACTCCCGGGTGAGCGCCCCCAGCTCGTCGTGGCGGTGAACGACCAGGTGCNNCACCGTAAGGTGTCCGCGAGCCATGGCGGCCGTGCCCTCCAACAGGTCCCCTAAGGGGGCAAGGAGGCGGCGCGCAAAGGAGTGACCCAAAAGCAACGCCAAGGTCAGGGAGACCAAGGTCACCAAGGCGCCCCCGCGCAGGCTGGGACCCAGGGCTTGTTCCAGGAAAACGCTGGGGGCCGTGAGCTCCACGCCCAAGGTGGTGTCGTCGTCCAGTCGCAAAATGCTTTGTTGCATCCGGAGGGGACGCAAAAAGCCGTTGCGGCTTTGATCATCTTCGGTGGGAGGCCAGGTAAGGGCCCGCTGTCCTCTCACCAGGAGCGTGCCGGTAACCCCTGGAGGCAACGCCGCAGCCAACCACGAGGGGCGCAAAGCCAGCGTCACCACCACGTATGTCGCTGCTCCTCCACCAGTAACCACCCGGCGCGCGGTTTTCACGCTGGGTTCTCCCCCCTCCGGCCATTGCACCCAGCTTACGGGCTTGCCGTCCTGCAGCAACGCCGCCACCTGCGGGTGACCCGGCAGCCACTGCGTCCGCAAGCTGGGGCTTCCGCCGGGCAGGAGGGCGTACGCTTCGGCCACCGGCGCCAACTCCGCGAAAACCTCGATGCGGTCCACGTCGGCATAACTTAAAGCTTGGTGCAGCCACAGCCGATCTTCGATGCTTCCGGTGATACGCCTTTGCGCGAGAGCTCGAGCCAGATCGTTGCGGGCGTCCTCCAGTCGCCGAAGCTCGGCCATGACCTGCTCGGACGCCAAGGCTGCGGCGCTGTCCAAAAGCCGCTGCTCGGTGGTGCGGGCCCTGGCCCAAACCACCGCTACCAGGATGGTTCCCAAGCTCAGAGAGAGCACCAACGCTACCAGCGCGTGGGAAAACGTGAGTTGGTGGAGCAACGAAGAGCCCAAACGCCTCATGGCGTAACCCCTGCTTTAGCGGTTTGGACTTTGGTTTGTTCTTCGGTGAGGTGTCCCAGGGCCAGCTCCCACTGTTGCCAGGCTGGGCTGGCTTCATCCAAAGTGACCACTGTGGCCGTATCCAGGGCCCTTTGAAAACCGAAAAGCGACGGGCTTTGCGCCAGGATTTTGCTTTCCTCACCCCGTCCCACCACTGGCAGGGTGTTCATGGCCGCATTAAGCCTTACGTTGCGATCGGGTAAGGTGAGCTCCAGGGCGAGCTTTTGCGCCAAATCCGGAAAGGGGCAGAGGCTGTTCACCACCACCGCGGTCACCTGCGCCCAGGGCTTGGGCGCCTGACACCCCTCGCACAGAGGGGGAATGGGGACCACCAGGTAGGGCGCTTTGACCTTTTCCATGAGGGCCGCGGCCCGCGGTCCCCCTACGAAAGCCGCCAGTTTTCCCTCTACAAAAAGCTGGGCTTGAGCGCTTTCCGCAAAAGGCACCGTCCACAGGTGAAGGCTTAGCGGTGCGGCCGAACCCATGTTCGCCATGAGCCCCTTGAGCGCTTGGATGGCCGCAGTCACATCGGGGTTTGTGGGCGTGCCGTTGCCGCTGCTCAACAGCGGAAAAACCTGGCTTGGGCTGCGCAGGTCGAGGCCTAGCGGAAGGACACCCGGGGGCAAAGGGCTCGCAACCAAGGCCATCAGGGAGGTGGGCACCTGGGGAAAAAACCGGGGGTTCACAAAAAGGGCAGGTACATCCACGGAAAGCGGGTACCCAAGGGTTTTGCCCTGCGCGCTGGCCGCTAACAGCGCCAAAGGGCTCACCGCTTGCGAGAGCTTCTGCACCTGGTGAACCGGGACCTCCAGGATGGCTTGCCTTTTTTCAAGCCTTGCCAGCCACGTGGTGGGAACCACCGCCAGGTCCCAACCCCCGCCCTCGGTATGAGGGGTGAAGACCTCCACCGCTTCCTCGAACACCCTTGGGGGAACGGAACGGACCTTCACGCGCGCCGTTCCCGAGGGTCCGGTCAAAGAGTGCAGCTCCTTTTGCAGGGCTTCCACATCGGAAGGGGAGAGGGAGGTCAAAAGGGAAAGGGAAGGCGAGCTTTCGGGAGTATGGCACGCCAGCGTGGAAGCCAGGAAAAGCACCGCCACCCCGCCTTGTAAACGGGTGCGGAAAGGTTCGCCCCACGCTCGCCAGGGACTCCCCATCACGGTCCTCAAAGAGAGTCTAGCAAAGCACCGGTGGCTGGACGATACTATTGCTTGGGGGTTACGTTGCCCGAGCTGTGGCGAGCCAAGGATTTGAGCGAGCTGGACGATGAGCTGGAAATTGTGCGCGCACTCCGCTCGCCCTACTGCACCGGGGCCTTCGTCGAAGCCGTAGCCGGCAGCGCCTGGGCCACCAGCCGTCGCAGGGTGATGGTGGCGCTGGTGCGCCACCCCCGCTGCCCCCGCGCCTTTGCTTGGCGGGCGCTGCCGCTTCTGGGATGGCACGACCTGTTAGAGGTTTTGGGCGATCCCCGGACGCCCATGCCGGTGAGACAACAGGCCCAGGGCAAGCTCGTGGAACGGCTGCCGACGCTTACCGTTGGTGAAAAGGTTTCCCTTGCCCGCCAGGCTCCGCCTCCGGTTTTGATTCACCTCCTCGGCGAGGAGGACACCCGGGTCATCGCGGCTCTGCTCGATAACCCAAAGTTTGCCCAAAACCACTGCGTGCGTTTGACAGCAGAAACCGGTTCATCGCGGGTTTTGGCGCAAATCCTGCGACACCACCGTTGGGGGCAGGTGGCGTCCGTGCGCAAGGCGGCTTTGGCCAACCCAGCGATGCCGGTGGCGCTGGCCGTGGCGGTGCTGGTGAGTTTGTCCGATGACGAGCTCTTATCCTTTTCCAATTCCCGGGAATTCCCAGCGCGAGTCCGCAACTTGGCGCAGCAAGCCCTGTGGGTGCGGCGCTTGCGCACGCCAGGTGAGGAGCAATACTTGCACTAACGACAAATAGCCGTAAACTTTCTCTGCCATGAAAGACTTGCGCGCCCAAGGGCCTGAGGAGTTTGGGCGGGAGCTCAAAGCTTTACGTGAAGCTCATGACGTTTCCCTGGAAGCCATTGCCGCCAAAACGAAAATCTCTATTCACACGTTGCAGGCGCTGGAGGCCGGGGCTTTTTCGCGTTTGCCGGGGGCAGTTTTTACGCGCATGTTTTTGCGGCAGTACCTGGGCTTTCTCGGGGAGGAGCCCAGTTCCTGGTTAGCCACCTTTGACGTTTTGTGGCAAAAATGGGAATCCTCCAGTCAGCCTCTTCCCGTGGTGACCGTAGAGGAGGTAAAGCCCAAGACCTGGACCCGCTGGGTTCTTGGCTTCTTTTTGGTTTGCCTTGCGGCGGCGGTGGTTTTTTGGTTGGAAAAGAGCAACAACTCCGAAATGGCGGAAATCGGGCCCACCCCCCGAGCCCTCCTCCAGCAGTTGGCCCCCACCCCTCCTCCCACCCCAACGCCTGCTGAACCCAGCGAGCAGCCGCAAGCGCCAGCCAACGGCCTGGTTTTGGCAACCCGCCGTGACTGCTGGGTGGAGTGGCTGGTAGCGGGCAAGCCGTTGGTGCGCCAACTCCTGCCGGCCGGGCAGCAGCTCACCCTGGAGGTGCCGGAGACCGGGGGCGAGCTTCTCTTGGGTGATGCTGGCGCAGTTTCCCTGCGTTTTCGGGATCTTGAGCTTTCACCGCCGGGCCGGGATGGCCAGGTCCTGCGCTTGGCCGTCCCATGGACCACCCAAGGGGAGGCGAAAAAGCCGTGAGCGGCTTTGCCACTCCCCAGGAGCTGGTGCGCGGCATCCGCCAGGGGATGGTGAGCCGGGCGGTGCGGGTTTTTGCCGCCCAGGGCTTGCTGCCGGTGCCCCGGGAAGAGCTCCTGCGGATTTTGGTGTTTTTGGCTTCCGACTCCGATCAGGAAATTGCCGAGGCGGCCCGGGAGTCGTTGTCTTCCTTTACTGCCGAACACGCCCGGGATACCTTGGCCCTTCCCGATCTCGACCCTCTCGAAATTGACCTTATCGCCAAGTGGTTCCGCGACGAGGGCTTGTGGCAGGAAATCATCCGCGACCCACGCACCGCCGATGAAACCCTGCGCTGGCTGGCGCGGGTCGCCCCTCCCGCTACCCAGGACGCCCTGGTGACCAACCAAGTGCGTTTGCTGGGGTGCCTGGAGATCATTGAGGATTTGCGCGCCAATCCCCAGGTAACTCCCGATATCTTGCGTCGCTTGCGGGAGTTTGAAGAGGAGTTTTTGGAAAAGGCCACGGTCTGGGCGTCGGCCACCGACCAAGAAGCGCCGCCAGAGCCCGTTCATGGCCCTTCCATTGGAGAAGCGCTGGAAGAGCTCAAAGCTGTGGGGATCGTGCCGCCCGGTCCCGAGGTGGAGCCGGTAAAAGCCCCCGAACCGGAAGCCGGGGCTCCCAAAGAAATTCAGGACGCTTTTGTGCGCATTGCGCTGATGAATACTTACCAGCGCATCATGCAGGCCTTGAAGGGGACCCGGGAGGAACGCTTGATTCTGGTGCGCGACCGGAGCTCGCTGGTGGTCCGGGCCGTTTTGGCCAGCCCCAAGCTTTCCGAAGGCGAGGTGGAACAAATTGCTGGCATGCGGGCGGTGAACGAAGAGGCCCTCCGCATCATCGCCAGCCGCCAGCGGTTCTTGCGCCGCTACGGCGTGGTGCGCAACTTGGTGTTCAACCCGAGAACGCCGCCGGCCATTGCCATCCAGTTGATGTCGCGTTTAAGCGACCGGGATTTGCGGCTTCTCGCTCGCGATCGCAACGTTTCCGAGCCGGTGCGGCGGGTGGCTCGGGAAAGGGTAGCGTTGAGGGAGTGATTTGGTCTAAGCTTGAAGTAAGGGGAGCGACATGGCCAGGGAGCCAAACTTTTATGAGGTACTTGGCGTAAGGCGGGAGGCCAGCACTGAGGAAATCCGTGCAGCCTTTCGTCGCTTGGCACGGGAGCTCCATCCGGACCGCTTTCAGGGTCCTGAAAAAAAACAGGCGGAAGAGCGCTTTCAGAGGATCACCCAGGCCTTTAACGTGCTCTCCAACCCCGAAACGCGAGCCCGGTACGATAGGACTTTGGAGACAGCCACCCCCATCGGGCCGGTGGATCCCAAGGAGCTGGCCAAGGCCCTCCTGGCAAAAGCGGTGTCCCTCGCCAAACAAGGCGATATAGGGCAAGCCCACGACTACTTTCAGCAAGCTGAGGCCCACGACCCCAGCAGCGCACGGATTCAGCACCAGTTCGGTTTGTTCCTGGCGCAAACCGGCAAGCTTGACCAGGCGCTGCGCAAGCTGGAAAAGGCGTGCACCCTTGACCCGCTCAACGGCAACTACTTTTTAGATTGCGCTCGTCTTTTTTTGCGGGCCGGGATGGTGCTGCGGGCCAGCAGGTTTGCCGAGCAAGCAGCCCAGCTTTTACCCGATGAACCGAGTGTGCAGACGCTTCTGGGGGAAATTAGAATGATGCGTGGACAAAAGGCTTAAGGGGGGCGAAGCTCTTGCGCGTGGAATCTTACGGCATTACCGATCGCGGCTTACGGCGAGCGCAAAACGAGGACGCCTTTTTGGTGAGGGACGATTTGGGCCTTTACTTGGTTGCCGACGGGATGGGGGGGCATGCCGCAGGAGAGGTGGCCGCTGCCATTGCTGTTCGGGAAATCGAAGCCACCGTGGAAGCAACCCGCGAGCACGAGGACAAGACCTGGCCCGAGAACTGGGAAGTAAGGTTGTCTTTAAACGCCAACCGCCTGGTGCAAGCCATCCTCGCTGCCCATCGCAAGGTCATGGCCACCGTAGAGTCGGCGGTCGAGTTCAAGGGCATGGGGGCCACAGTGGTGGCTGCCCTTTTGGACCTCAAGCAAGACACCGCCACCGTGGCCCACGTGGGGGATAGCCGGGCCTACCTCTTGCGGGGAGGGGAGCTCAAGCTTCTGACCTCCGATCATTCCTGGGTGCACGAGCAGGTGGTGGCGGGCCTCTTGAGCGAAGAAGCGGCGCGCAACCACCCTTTGAAAAACGTAGTGACCCGCGCCCTAGGCGGGATGCAGGAGCCAGCCGTAGACTTTATGGAGCTTAAGCTCAACGATGGGGATACCCTGCTGTTGTGCTCCGACGGGCTTAACACCATGCTGGAGGACGGGGACATCCGCAACATCCTTGTCACCTCTCCGGCTTTGGGTCAAGCCGCCAACCGCCTGGTGGCGGCCGCCAACGAGCGGGGTGGGCTGGACAACATCACCGTGGTTTTGGTCAGGGCTCGCGCTTGACGGGCCCTGGGCGGGAGGGGTAGCCTTATAGCATGAAGCGAGCGCTCGCCATTGCCTTTCTGATTGCAACAGTTGCCGTTGCCAATGCCGCTCTTCCCGTAGCCGGCAGGAGCGGGGCCGTCTTCGAGATCCAGGCGGGGCCTCAGCTTTTAGTTCAGTTTTCCCACGCCGAACAGGCTTTGGAGCTGTTAGCGGAAAGAGGCTGGAACGTTCGCGACTTGCGGGTCCGCTTGGCGCAAGATCCTTACGACGCCACGCTTGCTCCGGTGGATGTGCTGCTGCCGTCCTCGCTGCCTTTGGAAGACCAGTTTTTCGTGCTGGTGCAGGGGGTTGTGCGCAAGAACCTGGGTGAAAGCCAACTCGCAGCGGAGCTTTCGGATTTGGTGGCGGCGCACATGGCACCCCCCTCCAGCCGGCTCCGCCAGCGGTGGGAAGCCGGTTTTCAAGCGGCGTTGTGGGCAGGGGACATCGAGCGCACCGCCCTTTTGGAGCTTTTGTGGCGGAACTTCAAGGAGGACGGCGTCAGGGCGGCCAAAAGCCTGGACGATGTCTGGCGCATGGTGGAAAGCAAGTCCAACCTCGAGGGGGTGGCTTCCGCCCTTTGGGATGTGACGTTGGCTGCTCTGCTTGCCCCCCAGAAGCTGGGCTGGAGCGTGGGACCTTGGGCGGGGGCTTCCGCACCAGCTTTGGCCGGGGATGCGGCCTTCCGCTTCGTGGTCCCGCAAGTGAAGTTTGTGGCGCTACTGCCAGAAGGTGACGGGGTGGCGGTTCTCCCGGGGCGGCTTGTGCGCAGTGCCGCTCGACTGGTGCTGTTTTACGAAGACGGGCGCTTCGACACCCTCGAACTGGAGCCTGGTCAAGAAGGCAAGGCCTCCTTTTGGGGCGTGAAAGCGGTGCTTTTGGGTGTTTTGAGCCTCCCCGGCGAAGCCCAAGCCAGCTTTGCCGTGCGGGAGCTGCGCGATTACCCGGTGCGGTTGGGGGCGGTGGATTTGGTGGCGGAGGGCGACAGCTGGCAGCTTTCCTGGGAAGTGGAAAGCCAGGAAGAGGTGGACGCCTACGTGGTGGAGGTGTGGGCGGTGGCTGAGGATGGGGGAAAGATCGTGGACCGCCAGCTCATCCCCACCGCCGGCGTGGGACCTGCCCTCTTAGCCTGGAGCGCCGAAGCTCGACCCCAGCCCAGCCAGCTGCGGGTTTACGCCCTCACCCAACAGGGCGTGTTGGCGAGGCTTTTCACCACCCCGGTTTTGGATTTCTCAGGCGAAAAGCAGGCGCCCTACACCCCAGAGCAGTAGTCCCGCCAGCAGCAAGGGCAAAGCCAGCGCAAAAAGCAGAGGCAAGCCCAAGGCCAAAAGCAGGAGCGTCCCCACCACCACCAGCACCAGCTTGACGAGGATGAATGCAAGCTTTACGGGCAAAAACACAAGCTTCACCACCAGCACAAGGACTTTCCAGGTAACGTAGAGAGCAGCAAGCAGCAGGAAAAAGCCAACCAGCTCGAGCATTGGTTCACCTCCGACCGGATAAACGCAGCCCGGGCGGCAAAGGTTCGCCTCCTCTAAAATGGGGACGTGCCGCTTACCAGGCGAACCCGGATTGTGCTCCGCTGGCTTGTGCTCCTGTGCCTGCTTGCGGTGGCCAGCGGGCTTTTAATCCTGGGCTGGGGTTTGGCCCTGGTGGGGGCAGGGATGGAGCGGGCGCTGGCAGCGGCAGGAAGCCCCAGGGTTTTTGCCAGCCCAGGGGTTCTCCGGGCGGGTGAGGCGTGGACTTCCGAGGAACTGCAGTTCTTCTTCGCAGCCCACGGTCTTCCCCCCAAGCCCTGCTCCCGGCCTCGACCCTACGAGGTATGCCACACCGGAAACAGCTTCCTGTTAGGCCCGGGCTTGGCTTCCGGCCAGACGCCGGTGGTTGTGAGGGTCTCCGGTTCCGGGCTGGAACTTTCCCAAACGAACGCCGGCGCCCTTAGAGAAATCACTCTCCCACCCCGCCTGGTGGCGTTGTTGCCGGAAAAGGACACCGTGCAGTGGCCGGTGGCTCTGGAGCAGGTATCCCCAGGCCTCATCAACTCGGTGGTGGATCTGGAGGACCGCGGCTTCCTCAGCCATCCCGGCCTTTCCCTGCGTGGTGTGCTTCGGGCCACCGTGGCGAACCTCACCAGCGGCGGGGTGAAGCAGGGGGGCAGCACCATCACCCAGCAGGTGGTCAAGCTCCTGCTCCTGCGCCCCGAGCGGCGCATGAGCCGCAAGGTCCTGGAAGCGTTTCTGGCCAGCTTGCTGGAGTACCGTTACAGCAAGCGGCAGATCCTCAACGCCTATCTCAACCACGTGTACTTCGGGCAGGACGGTGGCGTTTCCGTGGTGGGCGTGGAGGCCGCCTCCCGCTTTTACTTTGGAAAACCCGCACGGTTTTTAAGCCTCCATGAGGCGGCGCTTTTGGCCGGCATGATTGCTGCCCCCAACCGCTTCAACCCCTTCGTCCACCCGCAGGCAGCCAAGGCCAGGAGGGCCCAAGCGCTTTCGGCGTTACAGAGGGAGGGGCACGTAAGCGGCGAGGAAGCCACGGAAGCCCAGCTGGGTCCGTTGCCCACGGCCCCATGGCCGCTGCGGTGGGAGGCAGCGGCCCACTTCTTGGACCTGGTGAAGGGGAAAGAGGTGATCACCACCCTCGACCCGGTGGTGCAGGAAGCGGTGCGGGCAGGGGTGGGAGCCAGCTTGGCCCGGCTTTTTGCGCAAAAGCCGGCGCTGGGCGAAGGAAGCGGCGACCCGTTGCAGGTGGCGGTGGTGGTGGTGGGTGCTGACGGACGCATACTGGCATTACAGGGAAGCAAGCAGCCCAAGCCCGGTGAGCTGAACCGTGCCCTTTCGGCCAAAAGGCCCATTGGCTCGTTGGTCAAGCCCTTTCTGGTGGCCAGGGCTTTGGAAGAAGGCTGGAATCTGGAGGCCACGCTTTTGGATGAACCGCTTGCGGTTCCAGTGGGAACGCAGCTCTGGACCCCCCAAAACCACGACGGCCGCTTCCGCGGTGCCATTTCGGTGAAGGAAGCGCTGGTGCATTCGGTCAACGTGCCCATGGTTCGCTTGGGCTTGAGCCTGGGCCTGAGCCAGGTGACCAACACCTTGCGGGAGCTGGGCCTGTCGCCCCCGGGGACCCCTGCCGAGCTGCTGGGGGCGGTGGAGGCCAGCCCGCTGGAGGTGGCAAGGGCTTTTACCACGCTTCTCGCCGGTGGCCGGCTCCTGGAGCCCTGGGCGGTGGAACCAGGCCGGCACCACCGCCAGGTGTTTGCCCCGGAAGCCGTGGGCCAGGTGCGGGGGGCTTTGGAGGAAGTGGTGGAAAGCGGCACGGCGGCCGGTTTTGCCAGCCGCTGCGGTCGTCCTTTAGCGGGGAAAACCGGCACCACTGACAACCGCCGGGACTCCTGGTTTGTGGCCTTGCGCCCAAAGTTTTTGGTGGTGGTCTGGGTGGGAACCGACCGCAACCGCGAAACCGGCCTCTACGGTGCCAGCGGGGCCGGTGTGGTGTGGCAGGAGATAGACCGGCGGCTTCCCAGGGTGTACAAGGAGGGGCCGTGGCCTTAAGGCGCGTGACCATCGTCGTTCCCAACCCCAAAGCCCCCTCCTACCGCTTGCGGCTGGCTAGCCTCGAACCTTTTGCGGGGGCGGCGGGCTTGCAGCTGTCCACGGTGGTGCTGCCCCGGCGGCCGGAATGGCTGCGGGTGCTGCGGCTTGCGGCTACCTTTCGCTCATCGGAGCTGGTGCTGTTTTCCAAGCTCAAGCTGCTTTTGGGGGAAGACCTGCTGGTGCGCCGCTGGTGCCCGCTGTGGGTGCTGGATGTGGACGACGCGGTGATGTACGGCAAGCCCAAAAGGCACGGCGAGCCACCGGATCAGGCGTGGTGGCGGCGTCGCCGCTTTGCCCGCATGGTGCGCAACTGCGCTTTGACGGTGGTGGGCTCCCATGAGCTCGCGCGGCAGGTGGCCCCGCTGGGAGCATCTACGGTGGTTTACCCCACGCCGGTGGATTTGCGGCGCTACCCGCTGGCCAAACCAGACGCCCACGGGGAGGTGATTCTGGGCTGGATCGGGCTGGGCAAGAACCTCCGGTACCTGCAGGACCTGGAGGGCGTGCTGCAGGCCTTGAGCCGTCGTTTTCCCTTTCGCCTCAAGGTCATTTCCGATCGCCTCCCTGCGCTTTCGGGGGTTCCGGTGGAGCTGGAGCCCTGGAGCGAGGCCACCGAAGGGGAAAGCCTGGCCCGCTGTCACGTGGGCCTGGCGCCCCTGAGTGACGACCTCTGGACCCAGGGGAAGGGCGGGTACCGCTGCATCCAGTACGCCGCCGCCGGGCTTCCCTGCGTAGCCTCGCCGGTGGGCGCCAACCGCGAGGTGGTGGTCCACGGGGAGACCGGCTTTTGGGCGAAAACCCCCGAAGAGTGGTTAGAGGCTCTTACGCGCCTTTTGGAAAACCCGTCGCTGCGCGCGGCCATGGGGCAAAAAGCCCGGGCCCGAGCGGAAAGCCTCTACGACCTTTCGCTTCTAGCCCCCCGCTACGTGGGCTGGCTACGGTCCTTGCTGCTCCTTCCCGGTTTCCAGAGCTTGTCGCGGGTAGACCAGCAGAAGCGCCGAGCGGCGGTACGGGAAGCTCTCAATTTGGAGAGCTTCGAGGTTTAGCGTCGGGCTTACCTTTTGCCAGTCCTTTTGGGTGATCACCACCGCTCCACCGCTTTGCAGCGCTTCCGCCAGGGCCTCGGGGCTTTCCAGCCGGGAAAAGGGTCTTTCGCCGTAAACCGGCAGGCCCGAAAGGGTTTCCCGGTACACCAGCCCGGGTGCCTGTGGACCCACCAAAGCCGCCAAGCGGCGGGCGATGGGACGAACGCTTAAGCGGGCGTCCAGGGCATCGGTGGCCACCGGGAGAACCGCCAGGGTAAAGAAAAGGCCGGCAGCCACCAAAACGTGAAAGGCCTGGCGCAACTGACCGCGGAAAGCCAAAAGCGCAGCGAAAGCCGAAAGCGCTGCAAAAATTCCGCCTAAAAGCAGCGATAAAGCCGGGGACAGGGGCAGCTCGTTTCGCCAGTAGGGGAGGGTGGCCAGCGCCAGCCCCAGAACCACACCCACCAGCGCCACCAAGGAAACCGCCCACAAAATCCACCGGCTCTGGCGCCTGAGCGCCAGCACGCTGAGCACTGCAGCCACCGGGACCAGCGGCAGGA
Source organism: Thermoanaerobaculum aquaticum (assembly GCF_000687145.1). NCBI lineage: Bacteria > Pseudomonadati > Acidobacteriota > Thermoanaerobaculia > Thermoanaerobaculales > Thermoanaerobaculaceae > Thermoanaerobaculum > Thermoanaerobaculum aquaticum. Next base: position 59,434 of record NZ_JMFG01000015.1, on the reverse strand, counting down.
GGTAAACCACGAGCTTTCCGGAAATCGCGGAGAAGAACAGCAATATAGCCAGAAACGCCGAAGCCCAAAAGCGCAGTGCGGGCTCTTCTTTTCGTCGCCAAAAGGCCAAGGCAGCGCCCAGGGCCAAAAGCGATGCGGGGAACCCCGTCACTGGCCAGGTGAGCAAGTGAAAGTAAAAGGGCTCCCGGTGGGCAAAGCTCTTCACCATGCGGCCAGCGGATTGCCGGACAAGGATCTCCTCAACCCAGGCCCGTCCCTGGCTCAAAGCTGCCGGCACAAACCACGCCAACAGCAGGCCCAAAGCGGCCACCCACGCCCCACCGGCAAAAAGCCGGCGCCAGGGCAGGGGCTCACGGTTCACCGCTGCCAGCAGCACCAAGGTGAGCGCCAAAAGCGCCAGGGTTACCGGGCCTTTGCTCATCACCCCGGCCGCCACCGAAAGCCAGAAAAACCACCGCCAACGCGGGGAATCGCTTTCACCAAAGAGCAAGCTCCAGGCAGCGGCCAGTGCCACGCTCAACGCCAGAGCCAGCAGCATGTCCATGCGTGCCGCCAAGGCCATGGTGGCAAAAAGCGGGCAAGCCACCAGCGTGGCGGCGGCCAGGTAGCTTTCCTCGGCATTCAGGCCCCACCGCCGGCCCAGGCCGGGAAAGAGCAGCAAAAGCGCCGCCGCGGCAGCAAAGGAGGGCAACACGCCGGCCACGGTCCAGGGGAGCCCCAGGCCCCGCAACGCGGCCACCAGCCAGAGGTACAGCGGCGGCTTGTGGGTGTACGGTCGCCCTTCCAGGTGCGGCACCAGCCATTGCCCCTCCTGAAGCATCCCTTGGGCCACCAAGGCGTACCGGCTTTCGTCGGGCTCGAAAAGGCCGCGGAAAGGTACCGTGGTGAAAAAAGCTACGGCCAAAGCGAAGCAAGCAAAGACGTAGAGGGCTTTTGCCCGCACCGGCACCTCCTTCGCCCTACAATGGGGCTATGGTAGGGCGGCGGCATTATGGCAGATGGGCGGTCTTGGGCCTGTTCGCTGCTGTTGCCCTGGTTTTGGTTTTCTTTTTTGTGCTTTCGCCGCTGCCCGACCTGACGCCCTGGCGCTCCGGCCCACCCAGGAAGCCCTGGGCCGCCGCGGCCCGACAGATGGAAGTATGGGAAAAAGCGGGCATCAAACGAAGCTTGCGTTTTTCCTACGTGCCTTTAGAGCAGGTCTCTGACCATCTTTTGGTCGCTATCCTCGTGGGGGAAGACATCAACTTCTTTCACCACAATGGCGTTGACTTCAGCGCTTGGCCTGAGGCTTTTCAGCAGTGGATTGAGGGAAGGAGGCTCCGGGGGGCCTCCACCATTACCCAGCAACTGGCCAAAAACCTCTTCCTTTCGCGAGAGCGCAGCCTCACGCGCAAGCTCGCCGAGGTGCGGCTGGCGTGGCATTTGGAGAAGCAGCTGGGGAAGAGGCGAATACTGGAGCTTTACGTGAACATCGCCGAGTTTGGCCCGGGGATTTTCGGGGCGGAAGCGGCTTCCCAGGCCTACTTTGGCTGTGCCGCCAGGGACCTCACCCCCGCCCAGGCCGCCGCCCTGGCGGCCACCATCCCGGCCCCTACCCGGGACAACCCGAAAACCAACAGCGCCCGCTTTCGCGCCCGCAGACAGGTCATTGCCGAACGGGCCGCGCACGCTTCCTGGCTTTACACCTTGGTCCGGGAAGCTCAGCGCCGGTAACCCAAAAAAGCTTTTCCACCTGCTGTAAAGCCCCGGCAGCGCTTGTCAATTGGGCGGCGAGGCGATACCCTCATGGCCATGGGGAGCTTGCCGGTACCGCCGTTTTTAGCCCGTGTGGAGGAACTGCGCGCTCGCTTGGCCGAGCTGGAATCCCTGGGGACCACCCAGGCCCGGGAGGAAGCGGTTGCGGTGAAGGAGGCGCTGGAGGAGGAGGTGCGCCGGGTTACCGCCAACCTCACCCCATGGCAGAAGTGCCTCCTTGCCCGTCACCCCGAGCGCCCGTACACGCTGGACTATATCCGGGGGCTTTTTACCGACTGGGTGGAGCTCCATGGGGATCGCCGATTTGCCGATGATCCCGCCATCGTGGCCGGTTTTGCCCGCCTGGATGGGGAATCGGTGGCCATCGTGGGGCACCAAAAGGGGCGCGACACCAAGGAGCGTCTTTACCGCAACTTCGGCCAGCCCAAGCCCGAGGGGTACCGCAAAGCCCTGCGGGTGATGGAGCTGGCGGCCAAGTTCGGGCGGCCCATCGTGTGCTTCGTGGATACCCCTGGCGCTTACCCGGGGATTGATGCCGAAGAACGTGGGCAAGCTGAGGCCATCGCCTACAACCTGCGGGCCATGGCCATGCTGGAGGTGCCCATCGTGGTGGTGATCACCGGGGAAGGTGGCTCCGGGGGAGCGTTGGCTATTGCCGTGGGCAACCGGGTGCTGATGATGGAGCACGCCATTTACTCGGTGATCTCCCCGGAAGGCTGCGCCGCCATCCTGTGGAAGGACCAATCGGCGGTGCAGCAAGCTGCCGAAGCCTTGAAGCTCACCGCCACGGATTTGCTGCGCTTCCGGGTGGTGGATGAGGTGGTGCCGGAACCTCTGGGGGGCGCCCACATGGCCCCGCAGCTGGCCATCCGCACCGTGGGTCAAGCCATCCGCAAGCACCTGCACGAGCTTTCCCGCTTAAAGCCCAAAGAGCTGATCCAGCGGCGATACCAGCGGTTCCGGGCGTTGGGAGTCTTCGCCGAGCGGTGAAAGCCCGCACCCGCCTTTATCGAACGGTCACCGCCAGCTTGCTGGGGGTTTGGCTTGGCTTGCTCGTTGGGCTTTTGATTTACCGCCAGTGGCAACGCCGGGCCCCGGTCACCGAAGCTCCCGCCCGGACGCCCACGACCGACCAAACCGAACAACCGGTGCGGGTGCAAAAGGGCTTCGTCTTTACCTACGCGCTGGGGGTGAGCCCCAGCATCCGCCTGGCGGCCAAGGAGTCGGTGGAGTTTGCCTCCGGCTGGCTGGAGCTCACCGACGTGGATCTCACGTTTTTCCAGGGCGGGGAAGTGGCTTACGGCCTGGTAGCCAAAAAGGCCCGCTTTCACCAGCGCACCAGCCAAGCGGTGGTGGAGGGGGATCCGCTTTTGAGCCTGGGGCACGGGGTGGTGGCCCGAGCCCAGGGTTTTTCCCTGGAAAGCGGCGAGCAGCTGCTGCGCTCCCGGGGGCCGGTGAGCTTTGCAGGGGTGGGATGGGGCGGTTTGGCGGGCTCGCTTTCCTCCGCGCTTTCCGAGGACCTGGTCACGGTGGAAAACGGCGTGAGTCTGGTGGCCGAGGAAAACGGCGGCCAGCGGGTGACGCTCCTGGCGCCGATGGCCCAATACCGGCGCAAGCAAGGGACGGTGGAGTTTCCCAAAGGGGTGATGCTCTTCCGGCAGAGCTTTCGCTTTGAAGCCCCGGGAGGAACCCTCTTTTTGGACGACGAGACCGGTTCACTTGAGAAGCTGGCGCTACAAGGCCCGGTGGCGGTGGTGGGGCAAACGGAAAACGGCGAAACCGTAGAAGGCCAGTGGGGTGACAGCCAAGCCCAGCGCCAAATTGATGGGACGTGGGCCTTTGTGGCGCAAAGCTCCAGCGAGAGCGGGTGGGCCCGGCTGCGGGTGCTCTTGCCCGGTGGCGAGGTACGGGAGCTTCAAGCTTGGCGTTTTGAAGGAGTCGCAGCGCAGGAGGGTTTGCAGAAGCTGGAGGGTTTGGGGCTAGCCTGCGCCCTCCGTTCGCGACCCCGGGAGCAGCCCTCCCGGCTTTCCGCCGAAAGGCTGGTGGTGGCCTTTGCCGAAGGGCAGGCCCAGGAACTGCGGGCGAACGGCAATGTCGTCCTGGAGGAGGCCGCCGGGCAAGCCAGGGGCGATACCCTGGTGGCCAAGCTGCCCAACGGTCCCGGTGAGCTCACCGCTGACCGGCAGGTGGAGTTTTCCTCCCGGGAACTTTACGGGGTGTGCCAGCGCATCGCCTTTGACGAGCAGGGGAACTTCACGGCTTCCGGCGGCGTGCAGGGCACAGTGAAGCAGCAAGGGCAAGCCCAGGAGCTGCGTTTTGCCGCAAGCCAAGCCAAAGGCGCCGTGGCCAGCAGCAACCGGGTCACCCTCCTGGGGGATGCCCGCATTTGGCAAAACGCCCAGGTGCTCCGTGCCGATGAGATGCTTCTCGACGAGGAAGCCGCCACCCTCCAGGCGCGCGGCAGGGTCCTTTCCAAAAGTGCCGGCGAAGGGCAGGTGGCAGGCACCATCGAGGCCTCCCAGCTCACCTACATGCGTGCCAAAGGGGAGGCTTTCTTTTCCGGAGGGGTTCGGGTTTTGGACCAGCGGGGGACCATCGAAAGCCAGACGCTGCAGGCCTTCCTCACGGAAAAGGGGGAAATCCTCCGGGGGGAGTTCCGCGAGCACGTGGTGATCCGGGAAAAGGCCAGCGGACGCCGCATCTTCGGTGATGTGGCGGTTTACGACGGCAGCAGCGAGACCCTGCTGATCACCGGTCAACCCGCCATTGCCGAGGAACCCTCGGGCAACCGCGTGCAGGCTTCCCGCATCACCTGGAACCGCAAGACGGGGAGCATGGACGTGGGCGGCGATGTGGATACGCCCTCGCAAACCTTGTACCATCCCGAAGGACCGGCCAAGACGCCGGCAAGGAGGACGCCATTACCGCAGAAGTAGCCAACGGAAGCCTCATCGCTCGCGGGCTCTGCAAGCGGTACGGAGCCAGAACGGTGGTGGACGGGGTCTGCCTCGATCTCCACCCGGGCGAGGTGGTGGGGCTTTTGGGACCCAACGGCGCCGGCAAGACCACCACCTTTTACATGCTGGTGGGCTTGGTTTGGCCCGATGGAGGCGAGGTGCGGTTGGGAGGCGTGGACATCACCCACGAGCCCATGTACCGGCGGGCGCGGCTGGGGCTTTCCTACCTGCCCCAGGAGCCTTCGGTTTTCCGCAAGCTCACCGTGGAGCAAAACCTCTTTGGCGTTTTGGAGCTTTTAGGGGTGAGCTGGAGTGAAGCGGAGGACCGGGTCAACCAGCTGCTGGCCGAATTCGGCCTGGAAAAAGTGCGCTTCCAGCCGGCGGAAACCCTCTCGGGAGGGGAGCGCCGGAGGCTGGAGATCGCCCGCGCCCTGGTGACGCAGCCCCGTTTTTTGCTGTTGGACGAGCCTTTTGCCGGCATTGACCCCATCACCGTTTTGGACCTGCAGCGCCTCATCCGCCACCTCAAGAAGGAGGGGTTTGGCATCCTCATTACCGACCACAACGTTCGCGACACCTTGAAAATCACCGACCGCGCGTCCATCATAAAAGACGGCAAGGTTCTTGCAAGCGGGGATCCGGCGAGCCTGGCTTCCGACCCGCTGGTGAGGCAAGTTTACCTTGGAGAGGAGTTTGAACTGTAGCCTATGCCGGTGAACCAAAAGCCCTCGCTGAAGCTTTCCCAAAAGCTTCTCATGACACCGGCACTGCAGCAGGCCATCAAGCTCCTTCAGCTGACGCGGCTCGAGCTGGAGCAGGTGCTGCGCCAGGAGTTGGAAGCCAACCCCCTCTTAGAGCTGGCCGAAGATGTGGAGCTAGAGGAGCAGGAGGAAGTTGCCGCGGCGGAAGCGGTGGGAGCGCCGGCAATGACGGAAGAGCCCGCCACCCCTGAGCTTCCGGCGCCCGAACGGGCCAACGGGGACGGCAACGAAGAGGCGGAAACCGCTCCCAGCTTTGAGGAGGTGGAGCTCTCGGCGCTGTTTGCCAACGACCTCCACGATGTCCCGCCCCTGGGGGATCCCTCCTTCGATGAGGAGGAGCTGGACCCGCTTTTCAACCTCCCCAACCCCGAACCCTCGCTAGCCGATGCCCTCATTGACCAGCTGCGCCTTTTGCCGGTTCCCCCTGAGCTTTCGCCGCTCTGCGAGTTCCTCATTGGCAACCTGGAAAACGACGGCTACCTCCGCATCCCTTTGCCTGACCTGGCGGCGCAGGTGGGTGTGTCCGTTGAAACGCTGGAGGAGGCCCTCCGCTGGGTGCAGATGCTCGATCCCGCGGGAGTAGGGGCCCGCGATTTGCGTGAATGCTTGCTTTTGCAGCTGGAACGCATTGCTAAGCCCACCGAGGAAGAACGGCTGGCCACGGCCATCGTGAAGGAAGCGTTCGGCCTGCTCCTGCAGCAGAACTGGGAGGGCATGGCGGCGCACCTTGGGGTGAGCCTGGAGAGCCTCCGCCGGGCTCTGGAGGTCCTGCGCAAGCTGCCGGCCCATCCCGGGGCGCTGGTGGGGGCCAGCGGCAGCACCGCCATCGAGCCGGACGTGGTGGTCAAGAAGGTGGGGGGGCGTTGGGTGGTGGAGCTGGTGGATGACAACCTGCCACAGGTCCACCTCTCGCCGCGCTACCTGCAGCTTTTGCAAAACCCCACCGCTGACCCGCAAACGCAGGCGTTTGTGCGAGAGCGCATGAAACAAGCGCTGTGGTTTTTGCGGGCGGTGGAGCAACGGCACAGCACCATCCTGCGGGTGGCGGAAACCATTGTCCGGCGGCAGGAGGCTTTCTTGGAGCACGGCATCCAGTACCTCCGGCCCATGGTTTTGAAAGACGTGGCCGACGAAATCGGCATGCACGAGAGCACCGTAAGCCGGGTGGTGCAAGCCAAGTACATGGCCACGCCCCGCGGTGTTTTTCCTTTTAAGTTTTTCTTCCATTCGGGCTTAAGCCACGCCCTGGAGGGCGATGTTTCCTCGGTGGCGGTAAAGGAGAAGATCCGCGAGCTCATCGAAAACGAGGACCCCGCCCGGCCGCTGGCCGATGCCCGGATTGCCCGCTTGCTCAACCGGCAAGGGATTAGGATTGCCCGGCGAACGGTTGCCAAGTATCGGGAGGAGATGGGCATCCCCTCCTCAGAGGTGCGCAAGCGGGGCCTGTGGATGAGAAACTCGGCAGAACCGTCTAAAATAGGGTCCAGGTAGGAGGGTACCGTGGAGTTTGAAATCGTCACCCGCAACGTGGAGCTCACCCCCAAAGACCAATCCCTCATCCAAAAAAAGGTTGCGCGTTTGGGCAAGTACTTCCGGGAGGTCCACGAGGCCCGGCTCACCTTTTCCCAGGAAAAGCACCGCATGCTGGTGGACGGCTACATCCGGGCCAAAGGCGCGGAAATAGCCGCCTCCGCGCAAAACCCCGAGTGGTCGGTGGCCTTTCAGGAGGTCGTGAATCGCTTGGAGGAGCAAGCGAGAAGGCTCAAGCAAAAGGTTCGCGACCGGCGGCAAAAGGGTGCCGGCCGGGAAGTGGCCTGGGAGCTGCGGGTGGTGGAAGCCGAGTCGGTGCGCTCAGGCACCCCGCGCATCGTGGAAACCACCTACGTGCCGGTGCGGCCCATGACCGTGGAGGAAGCGGCCTTGGAGCTCGATGCCAGCAAGCAGGACTTCATCGTGTTCCGGGACGCCGATTCGGACCAAATCAACGTGCTCTACCGCCGTCGGGACAACACCTACGGCTTGGTGACGCCGGAGATCTAGAAGGTCGCACGGAAAACCCTGTGAGGCTCGATCATCTCCTGCTGCCGGAGCACGTGCTCCTGGATATCCCCGCTCGTACCCGGGAGGAGGTTCTGTACTTCGTGGCCCAGGCTTTGGAGCGCAGTGGCCTGGTGAACAGCGCTGAGGACCTGGTGGACCACCTTTTGGAAAGGGAAAAGCTGGGGGCCACGGTGGTGGGCCATGAGGCGGCCATACCCCACTGCAAGCTACCGTCCCTCAAGCAGGTGGTGGTGGCCTTTGCCCGCACTCAAGAACCGGTTCCCTTTGGCCCCGAACCCAAGGACCGGGCCCGCTTTTTCTTTTTTGTGTTGTCCCCGCCCGATGAGCCGGCCGCGCACCTGCAGGTGCTCGCGGAAATCGCCAGGCTCCTGCGGGACCGGGACGTGGAAGCCGGGTTGGCCAAGGTCAAAACGCCGCAAGAGCTTTTGGTGCTTTTGGCCAAGCGAGACAACGCATGAGCCAACCACCAGCTCCTCTTAAGGTTTCCCAGTTCCTTGCGGACAAGAGGCTTGCCGGGCTTGAGCTCACACTTTCGGTGGCTTCGCCGGTGGGTCTGGAGCGGCCCATCCTTTCCCCCCGTTTGCAAAAACCGGGTTTGGCGCTGGCGGGTTTTTTGGCTTCTCTTCGGCCAGGGAGGGTGCAGGTCATTGGGGCCAGCGAAGCGGAGTTTTTAAAAACCCTCCCGGAGCCCACGCGGCAGGAGCGGGTGGCGAGTCTCGTCGCCAGCACCCCGCCCCTGGTGGTGGTGAGCAAGGGCAACTGGGAAACCGCGGAGCTTTTCGCCAACTTTTGCAAGGCCCATGAGGTGGTTTTGGCGGTAAGCCCGGCCAACACCTCGGAGGTCATCGAGCGGCTTTCCTCCGCCCTGGAAGTGCTTCTGGCCCCGCGAACCCGGATTCACGGCGACCTCCTGGACATCTTTGCGGTGGGCGTGTTGCTGCAGGGTGAATCGGGCCTGGGCAAGAGCGAATGCGCCCTGGAGCTCATTTACCGGGGCCACCGCTTGGTGGCCGACGACGTGGTGGAGGTCTTCCGGGTGCGGCAGGACCAGCTCATCGGCCAGGCCCCGGAAAAGGGGCGCGGCGTGATGGAGGTCCGGGGCCTGGGGATCATCAACATTGATCAGCTTTTTGGAGCCGCAGCCATCCGTGATTGGAAACCCATCGATCTGGTCATCCAGCTGGTCCCCGAGGAGACCCTGCCCGTGGAACGGCTGGGGCTGGACCAGAAGTTCACCGAGATCCTGGGGGTGCGTCGTCCGCTCCTGCAGGTTCCGGTGGCCGCCGGGCGCAGCCTCTCGTTGCTGGTGGAATGCGCGGCCCGGCGGCATTTGCTGCTCCAGCGGGGGGTCAGCGACATGGGCCGGGCCTTCGTGGAGGCCCACGACCACGTGCTCAAACCGGAATGAGCCAAGCCACCAAACCCCGAGCCATCATCGTCACCGGCCTTTCGGGTGCGGGTAAGTCCATCGTCACCCGCTGCTTCGAGGACCTGGGCTTTACCTGCGTGGACAACCTGCCCCTGGACCTCATCGAGCCGCTTTTTGAAAGGGCGTTTGAAGCCCAGGGGCCGCCCTGGGTGGTGGTGGTGGACGTGCGGACGCCAGCCTTTGCCGCCGGCTTTCCTGCGCTGGTGGAAAAGCTCAAGGCCAGGTTTCCGGGCATTGAGGTGCTGTTCGTGGATGCTGCCGACGAAGTCATCGTGCGCCGCTTCCAGGAAACCAGGCGCCCTCACCCCTTTCGTCATTTGGACCTGCCGGAAGCCGTGGCATACGAGCGTCAAATCCTCCAGGCGGTGCGGGCGGTGGCTTCGGCGGTGTTGGACACCTCCAACTACACCCCCCACGAGCTGCGTGCCGAGGTGGCCAAGCGGTTTGGCACCACCGAGCTGGCGCAACCGCTGGTGGTGCGCTGCGAAAGCTTTGGCTTCAAGTTTGGTTTGCCCCCCGACGCCACCCTGGTGTTTGACGTGCGCTTTCTGCCCAACCCTTACTTCGTCCCGGAGCTGCGCCCGCTGCCCGGCGATCACCCCGACGTGGTGGCCTGGCTTTCCAGCCACCAGGAGGTGGAAACCGTGTACGGCCGGCTCAAAGGGCTGGTGGAGGAGCTGTTGCCCTACTACAAGCGCGAGCAAAAGAGCTACGTGGTGATTGCCTTCGGCTGCACCGGTGGTCGCCACCGGTCGGTATACTTAGCTTCCCGATTGGGGGAGGACTTGCGGAGGGCGGGGTGGTTTGTGCGGGTCCACCATCGCGATCGGGATAGGGAAGCGTGAGCCGTTAGCAAGGAGGGGGCAGGCAAGAACATGGTGGGAATCCTCATCATTTCGCACGGTAGCTTGGCGGAGGAGCTCCTTTCGGCCGGAAGGAAGATTGACTCCACGTTGGCGCAGCAGGCCAAGGCTCTTTCCTTGGAGTGGAACGTCGAGCCGGCCAAGGCCAAGGCCGATATTGCCTCAGCCCTCAAGGAGCTGGATTCGGGCGAGGGCGTCATCGTGCTCACCGATATGTTTGGCGGCACGCCCACCAACCTCTCGCTGGCTTTCCTGGACCCTGCCCGCTCGGAGCTGGTCACCGGGGTCAACCTTCCCATGCTGGTGAAGCTTGCTTCCCTGCGCCGGGAGCAAAACTGGACGCTTAAAGCCCTGGCCCGGGCCGTGGCGGAAAAGGGGCAAAAGAGCATTTACGTGGTAAGCGAGGTGCTGGAGCACAAAGGTGGAAAGGGCAGCGAAGCATCAAAGAACAGTTGAGCTGGTAAACCGGCTGGGCCTTCATGCCCGCGCGGCTTCCAAGTTTGTGCAAGAGGCGTCCCGTTTCCAGGCGGAAATTCGGGTGCGCCACAACGACGAGGAAGTGAACGGGAAGTCCATCCTCGGCCTTTTGCTGCTTGCGGCTCCCTGTGGCTCCAAGCTTACCATTTCCGCCGAGGGTGTGGACGCTGAAGAGGCTTTGCAAGCGCTGGTCCAGCTGGTGGCCGATCGCTTTGGAGAGCCCAGTTGACGGCTTCTCGCACCCTTTCCGGCTTGCCTGCCTCCCCGGGTATCGCCATGGGCGAGCCGCTTTTGGTAGAAAACCAGCCACTGCCGGTCATCCGCGTGGCCATTCCCGAAGAGCGGGTGGAGGAGGAAATCGCCCGGCTGCACGAAGCCGCCTCGCGGGTGGCGGCCCGCTTGGCCGAGCTCAAGGAAGCCGCCGGCGCGCGCATGGGCCCCGAATTTGCCGCCATCCTGGAAGCCCACAGGCTCCTGCTTTCCGATCCCACCCTGGCCGCGGAGGTGGAGGAGGTCATCCGCCGGGAGCGGGTCTGTGCCGAGTGGGCCCTGGAGGAAGTGGTGCGGGGCCTCCTCCAGCGCTTTGAGCAGCTGGCGGACGTGTACCTGCGGGAGCGGCAGGTGGACCTTTTGGACGTGGCCGCCCACTGGCAGCGGGAACTGCAGGGAAAGCCGCAGCCCCGGCTCGTCAACGGGCAGCCCCGCATCCTGGTGGCCGATGACATCCCGCCTTCCCAGGCGATTCAGCTTGCCGCCGGAAGCGTCATTGGCTTTGCCTCGGAAGCCGGAGGGCTCACCTCCCACACCACGATCATCGCCAAGTCCCTGGGGATTCCGGCGGTGGTGGGTGTGGAAGGGCTGGTGGAAGCTACCCGTCACGGCAACTTTGTGATCGTGGACGGCTTTGAGGGCCACGTGCTCATTAACCCCGAGCCTGCTTTGGTTGAGGTTTACCGCTGGCGGGCCCAGGAACACCGGCGCCGGCAGCAAAACCTGCTGCAGCAGGCGGGGCTGCCCGCCGAAACCACCGATGGTCACCGGGTGCGGCTTTTGGCCAACGTGGACCTCCTCCACGAAATCGAGGACGCCCACCGCGCCGGCGCCGAAGGCGTGGGCCTCTTCCGCTCGGAGTTTTTGTTCATGCAAACCGCCCCGCTGTTGCCCGACGAGGAGGCGCAATACCAGGTGTACCGAAAGCTGGTGGAGGGCTTCCCCGGCCAGGTGGTGACCATCCGCACCTACGACCTGGGTGGCAAGAAGCTTGCCCGGGAGGTCCTGGGGCAATTGGAGGCCAACCCCGCCCTGGGCCTGCGGGGCGTGCGCCTCTCCTTGGCTAGGCCCGACTTCTTCCGCACCCAGCTGCGCGCCTTATTGCGGGTGGCCGGGGAGTTTCCCGGCCAGGTGCGGGTAATGGTGCCGATGGTGGGCCACCTGGAAGAGGTGCGCACCGTCAAGGTAATGCTGGAGCGCCTGCGGCACGAGCTCGAAGAGGAAGGGAAGGCAACGCCTCCCGAGCTGGCCCTGGGCGCCATGGTGGAGGTCCCGGCGGCAGCGCTCTTGGCCGAGCACTTTGCCCGGGAGCTGGCGTTTCTCTCCATTGGTACCAACGACCTCACGCAGTACACCTTGGCGGTGGACCGGGCCAACCGGGAGCTGGCCCGCACCTACCGGCCGCTGCACCCGGCGGTATTGCGCCTCATTGAGAGGGTCATTACCGCGGGCCGACGCGCCGGTATCCCCGTGTCCCTCTGCGGCGAGCTGGCCGCCGACCCCATTGCGGTTCCGGTGCTCCTGGGATTAGGGCTTACCGAGTTTTCCATGCACCCCCCGGCCCTTCCTGTGGTGCGGAGCCTCATCCGCGCTATTTCCTTTGCCGATGCCAAGCGCATTGCCCGCCGCGCCCTGAGCATGGCCAGCGCCAAGGAGGTGGAGGAGTTTCTGTGGGAAATCGTGGCGGGTCTTTTGGCCAAGCTGCAACTGAGGGTACGGATATGACGCGATTCGTGGAAAAACCGTGGGGTCAGGAAGAAATCTTTGCGGAAACCCCGTACTACGTGGGCAAGATCCTCACCGTGAAGGCAGGCCATGCCCTCTCCCTGCAGTACCACGAGCGGAAAATCGAAACCATGCGGGTTTTGGCCGGGGAAGGGGAGCTCCACCTGGGTACGCTCCCCTTGACCGGCCCCATGCAGGTGGTGGCCATTGCTCCCGGCTCGGTCTTTCACCTGGAGCCGCGAACCGTGCATCGGGTGGTGGCGGTGAGCGACCTCACCATTTTGGAGGTTTCCACCCCGCACCTTGACGACGTGGTGCGCCTGGAGGATCGTTATGGCCGTGAGGGCACAAACAAACCTTAGGCGCGGGGTGGCCCAGGCCTTGTTGGTTGTGCTGGTTGCCGGCGTAGGGTGGGCTCAAGAAGCCACCCCAACGCCGCCTCCTGTGGGTCTTTCTGACCTTGCCCGCGGCATCAAGCTCAAGCTGCCCCCGGGCACCCGCAAGCTGGACAACGAAGCGGTAAAGCGGCTCGGTAGCGAAGCCACGCTCACCAAAGGCCCATCGGCAAAAGAGGGGGCCTCGTCCCTTTCGACAATTGAGGCATGGCAAAAGCGGTACCAGGAGGCCAGGGCGCGGGTCCTGGGCCTGGAGCTTTTCCTGCAACAGGCGCGAGCGCAAGCGTACTCTCCCGGCAGTGCGGCCAGCGCTGTGCTGCAGCGCAGCATCCGCCGGGCGGAAACCGAACTGGAAATCATGCGCGGGGCTCCCGAGCAGGTGATCAAGCAAGCGCTGGCGGCGGGTGGCAAGCGCGAGTGGTTCTCGGACCTCCCCGTGCCCGAGCCGATCTTTCCATCGTGGGTTGATAGAGGGCAGGGCTCGCCGCAGCCTTAGCTCCGCAAGGGTTTGCACAAAGCAAGACTTGGTTGCAAAATGGTAGGGGCCAGCGGTCGTCCGCCCCTACTGGCGCGCACCACGGTGGCGAAAGGTAACGGGAGGAGCATGAAGACGTACTGGATTGAAACCTGGGGTTGTCAGATGAACGTGCTCGACTCCGAGTATCTGGCGGGGATGTTGCAAGCTTTTGGCCTGGCTCCGGTGGCGGACCCTCAAGAAGCGGACGTGGTGCTCTTAAACACCTGTGCGGTGCGCGAAAAGGCCGTGCAAAAGGTGCTTTCCCGCCTGGGGGAGCTGCGCTTCCTCAAACAAACGGTGGGAAAACCCGAGGTCATCGGCCTTTGCGGTTGCGTGGCCGAACAGGAGGGTGCCCGGGCCCTGGCTAAAAGCCAGGTCCTGGACTTCGTTTTGGGCCCCGGCCGCATTGCCCAGCTGCCCATGGCCTTGCAGGCGGTGCACAAGGGGAGGAGGCTTTCGCTTACCGGTTTTGAGGAAAGCCGGGATCTGGACACCCACCTCATCGCCCGCTCCCATTCGGCCCGGCAGTACGTCACCGCCATCCACGGTTGCAACCAGCACTGCACCTTTTGCATCGTCCCGTATACCCGTGGTCAGGAGATCAGCCGACCGCTTGCCGAAATCGTGAGCGAGGTTAAGGCTCTGGTGGCCCGGGGTACGCTGGAGGTTACGCTCCTCGGGCAAACCATCAACGCCTACCGCTGTCCCCAAACCGGTGCCGATTTTGCGGACCTTCTGACCGCGGTTTGTGAGGTGGAAGGCCTCTGGCGGGTGCAGTTCATTACCTCCCACCCCCGGTTCTTTGACGACAAGCTCATCCGCACCCTGGGTTCCCTCCCGCAGTTGGGCACCTACTTGCACCTGCCGTTCCAGGCGGGCTCCAACCGCATCCTCAAGGCCATGCGCCGCCGCTACACCCGCGAGGAGTACCTGGAGCTGGTGGCCAAGGTCCGCGAGGTGCGGCCGGAGGTAGCCCTTTCCACCGACGTCATCGTGGGTTTCCCTGGCGAAAGCGAGGAAGACTTCGAACAGACGTTGGATCTTGTTGAAAAGATTAGATTTAGCCAGCTCTACGGGTTCATCTTCTCACCCCGACCCAAAACCCCGGCCGCCAAGTACCCCGACAGGGTGCCGCGAGCGGTGGCCGGGGAAAGGCTGGAGCGCCTGTTTGCCGCGCAAGCGGCCATTGCCCTCAGCTTGAACCAGGCCCTCATCGGCAAGGTGGTGGAGGTTTTGGTGGATGGCCCGGCCAAGCGCGGGGAGGGTCTGTGGCAGGGGAGGGGCGAGGACCATCGGGTGGTGAACTTCCCGGGTTGGGAGGGCATTGCCGCCGGCCAGCTGGTGGAAATCCGCATTACCGGCGCCACCGCCCACGCCCTCTTGGGAGAGCGAGTGGCTACTGGTGCCCGCGAGAAGGAGGCGGCAGCCAACCCGCTTTTGCCGGTTGCCGCCAACGCCCCCGTTCGCCCTTGACAGGGGATCACCTCGGGTTGATCTTGGAAGGTGAGGGGAGGGAGGCGACATGGAGCAGCACCTTGTGGAAATCAAAGGCCTGATTTTGGATCCGGTCTCCAACACCCCCATTGTGATCCTCAAGAAAGCAGACGAGAACGTGCTTTTGCCCATCTGGATTGGGGTTTTTGAGGCCAACGCCATTGCCATGGAGCTGGAAGGGGTGCAAACGCCTCGCCCCATGACCCATGACCTCATGCGCTCGGTGATCGAAGCCCTGGGCGCAGTGGTGGAGGGCGTTTTGGTGCACTCCCTGGTGGAAAACACCTTCCACGCCACGGTGGCGCTCCGCACCGCCGAAGGTCGTCGGGTGGAGGTGGACGCCCGTCCCTCTGATGCCATTGCCCTGGCTTTGCGCGCCCGCGCCCCCATCAAGGTGGCCGAGGCGGTGTTCCAGCAGGCTCACGCCCTGGAAGTTCGGGATGAAGGTAGCGAAGAAGAAAAGCTCAAGGAGTGGCTGGACTCCTTAACCCCCGAAGACATCGGCAAATACAAGATGTAACCGGCAACCCTCCGGGAGCTCGCTGCACCCCGGAAACCCCGCAACGTGGTAACCTATCCCCACGCTGGGTTCGTGGGCAGTGCGAACTCAGGTTGGACCGGAAAGCCTCTGAACGGAAGGGGATGCGATCGCGCCATGATCATCACGATTGCCAATCAAAAAGGAGGAGTTGGCAAAACCACCACCGCCATTAACCTCGCCGCTGCTTTCGCACTAAAAGGGCTGGCGACGCTGCTGGTGGATTTGGATCCCCAGGCTAACGCCACCATGTCCTTTGTGGACAACCACGAGCTCGCCGCCAGTATGTACGACGTGATGGTGGGGCAAACGCCGCTGGAGGAAATTCTGGTCCCCACCCACCTGGAAAAGCTCCAGCTGGCGCCGGCGAAAATCAGCTTGGCCAAGCTGGAGGCGGCGCTGGTGGGGGAGTTGGACGCCCACTTTCGCCTGAAGGACCGCCTTAGCCCGGTGGCTGACCGTTTTGAAGCGGTGATCGTGGACACCCCGCCCACCCTCGGGCTTTTAACCGTAAACGCCATGGTGGCGGCTACCCACCTTTTGATCCCCATCCAGTCCTCCTACTTTGCGCTGGAAGGCACCGACGACCTTTTGGAAACCGTGGACAAGATCAAGGCCCGGGCCAACCCGGACCTGCAAATCCTCGGCGCGGTCATCACGCTCTACGACAAGCGCACGGTGCTGGCCCGGGACATCCACGAGCAAATCGCCAAGGTGTTTGGCGACAAGCTGTTCAGAACGGTCATTTCCCGTTCGGTGCGCCTGGAAGAAAGCCCGGCCTATCGGGCTTCCATCTTTGAGCACGCCCCTGAGTCCAGCGGGGCTACCGAGTACTACGCGCTTTGTGAGGAGGTTATGGCCCGTGTCTAGCCGCCGCGGTCTTCCCGATTTTCGCAAGATGCGTCACGACCGCCACTTCGTGGAGGAGCTGGCCTCCAAGTCGGTGGTGGGGGTAGGCGTCATGCTCCCGGTTTCGCAAATCGAAACCAACCGCGAGCAGCCGCGGACCAACCTTGGGGACTTAAGCGAGCTCACCGAATCCATCCGCCAGCGGGGCGTTCTGGAGCCGCTCCTGGTGCGCAAGGTGGCCTCCGGCCGCTACCAGCTGGTGGCGGGGGAGCGGCGGTTCCATGCGGCGGTGGCGGCGGGTCTTACGGAAGTGCCCTGCGTGGAGATGTCGCTGAGCGACCAGGAGGCCCTGGAGGTAGCCCTGGTGGAGAACCTCCAGCGCCGGGACCTCAACCCCTTCGAGGAAGCCGAGGGCTACCGCACGCTGGTGGAAAAGTACGGTTACACCCACGAACAGGTGGCGCAGGCGGTGGGGAAGTCGCGGACTTCCATTACCGAGACGCTTTCGCTCTTGAACATCCCTCCCGCCATCCGTGACCTCTGTCGGCATGCCGACATTACCGCCAAGAGCAAGCTGCTCATCATTGCCCGGGCCAAGAGCATTGATGAAATGGAGCGCCTGGTGCAGGCGGTGCTGGAGGAAGGCGCCGATCGCGAGGCTCTCCGTGCTTTGCAGGCCACGGATGCCAAGCAGCCTGAAAGTACGGGACCTACGCCTGCACCCCCGCGTTTCCGCCCAATTCAACTCCGTTACCGTCCCAGCCCCACGGCGCCAGTGCGGGTGTCCCTTACCGTCGCACGGCCGGGGGTAAGCAAGGAAGAAATCCTTCAAGCCTTGGAAGACCTCATCAGCAAGCTGCGCTCCGGCGAGTTCGACCAGCGCCTGGGGAACGGATAAACGCCAGCGCCAAAGAAACAACGCAAAGCAAAGCCAGGAAACCAACAGCCTGTGAGGAACACGACCACACCCAGAATCGCTCACAATTGCCGTTTCGGAGGAGAGGACCGAGACGGGTTGAGCGCCCTTGGCGTGCCGTTCATGCGGTTTCGGCATTCTGTATTTAACATAATATATCTTATCGGACCTTCGCTGGCGCGCTTGGGTTTGTGGAAAACCCCGGCCCTGTGGAAAACCCTGTGGAATCAGGTTCGCAGCCAGGCCTCGCCGCCGTGCGCTACACTTCGTGGCTGTATGAGGCGGTTTCCCTGGATTGTGGGTCGGGCGGTGGTTCGCGAGGCGCTGGGGCCGTTTTTCCTGGCGGCCTCGGTGACCACCTTTTTGCTGGTGATCAGGTTTCTTTTCACCTTTGCCGAGCTGCTGGTTTCCCGCGATGCATCCACCGCTGACGTCTTGCGGCTGTTGGCGTACTCCCTGCCGCACGTGGTGGTGCTCACGCTGCCCATGGCCTTGTTGTTTTCCGCAGTGCTTACGGTTTCCCGCTGGTCGGCGGATTCCGAGGTGATTGCCCTGCAGGCGTGCGGTGTGCGGGCCTCCTGGCTCATGCGACCGCTTTTTGGCTTTGGGGTTCTGATTTTTGCGCTGGATGTAGCGCTGGCCCTGTGGGTTTTGCCGGAGGCCAACCGCCGCTTTCAGGAAACCACCCGGCGCATGTACTTCGCCGCCGCCCGCGCCGCCCTGGAGCCCCGGGTTTTCAACTCGGCGTTTACCGGTCAGCTGGTGTACGTGGATCGCATGCATCCCGCCACCGGCCTCTGGGAAGGGGTCCTGGTTTTCGACCTGACCGATGCGGCCCAGGAAACGCTGATTACCGCCCAGCACGGCTTTCTGGTTGAGGACAGCAGCACCGGTGAGCTCTGGCTTTCCCTGCGGGAAGCCACCGTTCACACCCTTCGACCGGAGCGGCCCGACCGATACCAGAGGAGCCGCAACAGCGAGATGCGCATTTTGCTGCAGGCTCCCCCTTCCGCTTCTGTCACCATCCGCTACGGCCCCCGGGAATCCTCCACGGCCGAGCTCTGGAGCCGCGCCCACAGCCCTCAGGAATCGGAATCCGAGCGGCGGGAGTCCTGGGTGGAGCTGCACAAGCGGGTGGCGCTTCCGGCGGCCACCGTAGCCTTTTCGCTTTTGGGTTTCCCCCTGGGGTTGCGCAACCGGCGCGGCGGCAAAGGCTACGGGCTTACCGTTTCGGTGCTGGTGGTGGTGGGTTACTACGTGTTGTTCAACAACGGCGAGCTTCTGGCCCGCAGCGGCAAGCTGCCGGTGATGCTGGGGATTTGGCTGCCCAACCTGCTGGTGGTGGCTTTGGCGTTTGCTTTCCTGCAGGTGGTAAGCAAATCCCCCAGCGTGCGGAACCCCGGCCCTTCCCAGCTGGTGGCCTTGTGGCAGCGCCTTGCGGGGGTTTGGCGCCTCTTTCGGGCACGCCGCAACGCCGCCGCTGCCAACGGGCGAGCCTGGGCCGCCCAGCGCTGTGCGCCACCCCTGCTTTTGGGTTGCATTGACCGCTGGGTCCTGCGGCAAACGATGACCTTCTTCTTATTGGTCTTAGTGGCGGTTTGCGGGCTTTACATTGCCGTCAATTTTTCGGAACAGGTGGAGGAAATTCAAAAAAACCAGGTGCCTCTAGTGGTGGTGGCAAGCTTCTACCTGCACCTCCTCCCGCAAATCCTCCACGACACCCTGCCCCTGGCGTTCCTCATTGCTTTCTTAGGCACCGCCGCGGTTTTGGAAAAGAACAACGAAACCGTGGCCCTGAAGGCTGCGGGGATTTCTTTAGCCCGGGTGGCGCTGCCGCTTTTGGGCGTTGGCCTGGCCTTGAGCGTCACGCTCTTCGTCCTGGACGAAACGGTAGTGCAAAAGGCGAACCGCACCAGCGAGAAGCTGGAGGATGTCATAAAGGGCCGGCACGGACCCAGGAGCTACCGATTCACCGATCATTCCTTCCTGTTTTTGCCCGACGGCCGAACGGTGGTGAACTTCCTGCTGTTTGATGCCGAAAAGAAAACGCTGGTTCGCCCTTCGGTGTACGTTTTCGACGATGCGCTGGCGCTGCGGGCCCGCTGGTTTGCGCAAAAGGCCACCTATCAGGACGGCACCTGGTGGGGCGAAAACGTGTGGAGCCGCGTGTTCCTTCCCGACGGCGGCGAAGACTTCTCCCCCCGCAGCGGACGTGTGGCCCTCCCCATCACCGTGAGCCCCGAGTACTTCAGTCGGGAGTTCCGCAAGCCTTCGGAAATGAGCTTCCGCGAGCTGGAAAGCTACATTCGCCGTTTGCAAACCGCCGGCTACAAGGTGGACCGCTTGCTGGTGCAGCTCCACCAGAAGCTTGCCTACCCCTTGAGCCTGGTGCTGCTCCCCTGGCTGGCACTCCCCTACGCTTTCCGCCTGGGCCGCAAGGGTACGGTGATGGGTATTGCCACGGCTTTGGTGCTGGCCATGGCGTACTTTTCGCTCACGGCCCTGGCCAGCAAGCTCGGGGAGGTTTCGCTGCTGCCGCCGGTGCTGGCCGCCTGGACACCAACCATTACCTTTGCCCTTTTGGCCCTCAACCGACAGACCTCCCTGCGCACCTAGATGTCGGCATGCCGACAAAAGGAAGGGGCGACCGGATGGTCGCCCCCTGTGGCAAACAGAGCTTTACTGCCGCCTAGCTTGTCAGCACCTTGGCAATCCGCTCCAGCGCCCAATCCAGCTCGTCCCTGGTAATCACCAGCGGTGGGGCAAAGCGGATGGTGTTCACGTGGGTTTCCTTGCACAAAAGCCCTTCCTTTTGCAGGGACTCGCAGAAGCGGCGGGCACCCCCCGCTTCCGGGACCAGCTCCACACCAATCCACAGGCCCTTCCCCCGCACTTCCTTCACGTGGGGTGAGGCAATGGCCCGCAGCCTCTCCAGGAAGTAGTCGCCCAGGCGTGCCGAGTTTTCAATCATCCCCTCTTCCACCAGCACCTTTAGGGCCACCCGCGCCACCGCGCAGGCCAGGGGGTTGCCGCCAAAGGTGGATCCATGGTCCCCGGGGCGAAACACACCCATCACCTCGTCGTCGGCCAAGATGCCGGAAATGGGCACACAGCCGCCCCCCAACGCCTTGCCGATGATCACGATATCCGGGCGAATGCCCTCGTGCTCGTAAGCGAAGAGCTTGCCGGTGCGCCCCAGGCCCGATTGAATTTCGTCCACCACCAGCAGCACCCCATGCTTTTGCGTGAGCTCTCGCAGGCCTTTCAGGTAGCCCGCCGGCGGCACGATAATGCCGCCTTCCCCCTGGATGGGCTCCACCAGCACCGCTACGGTGTTCTGGTTGATGGCTGAGGCCACGGCCTCCAGGTCACCGTAAGGCACCACCCGAAAACCCGGGGTGAAGGGTCCGAAACCCTCGCGGTACTGCTCCTCGGTGGAAAAGCCCACAATGGTGGTGGTGCGGCCGTGGAAGTTGCCCTCAAAGGCGATGATTTCGGCCTGGTCCCGGGGCACGCCCTTGACCGTGTACCCCCACTTGCGGGCCGCCTTGATGGCGGTTTCCACCGCTTCCGCACCGCTGTTCATGGGCAGGAACTTGGCAAATCCGGTGAGCTCGGAGAGCTGCTGACAGAGGGGTCCCAGCTGGTCGTTGCGGAAGGCCCGGGAGGTCAAGGTCACGCGCTCCGCCTGGGCCTTGAGGGCCTCCACAATCTTGGGATGGCAGTGCCCCTGGTTGACCGCCGAGTAGGCGGCCAGAAAGTCCAGGTAGCGGTTTCCCTCCACGTCCCAGACCCAGACCCCCGAAGCGCGGGTAATCACCACGTCCAACGGGTGGTAGTTGTGGGCTCCGTACTTTTCCTCTAAAGCAATGAGTTGCTGCGCTGAAAGTTTTTCTTCTCCCACCTTGGCCATGCGTTTCCTCCTTGCGGCGAAATACCGCCGCAAAAGGTTAGTGAAAGTAGCACGCAAGCGCAAGTCGCTTTGCTTTTTTCCCTTTAGCCGTTGTAAAGGTACTCCACGTGGCCGGGACCCAAGAGGGCAAGGAGCCTCTTTTGCAGCTTTTCGGGATCCACCCCCAGCACGCGCGCCGGCAACACCTCGGCCCGGAAGCTTTCACCCACCAACCGCAGGCGCACGGGCAGATTTCCCTCGCATTCGGAAAGCGCATCCATGAGCTCCTCCAGGCGCTCTTTGCTTTCAAAGCGAGAAAGGGGAATGGTCAGACGAACGGCGCGGGCCTTGCGCAGCTCAATGCCCTCCAGGGGGCTGGCATCCTCCACCCGCAGCTCCACCTTGTCGTCCCGGCTGCTCTTGGCCAGGGTGCCCACCACCCGTAAGGCCTTGCCGTTTTCCAGCAAGCTCTGAAGGCGGGCAAAGGCGTCGGGGAACGCCACGGCGCGCACAGCCGCGGTTTGGTCTTCCAAAAGGAACGAAGCCATGGGGCGCCCCCCCTGGCCGTTCTTTTCCCGGGTCTTGTGCTGAGCCATCCCCGAAACAAGGCCCGCCACCGTCACCTCCCGCTCCCCTTCTTCCCACGCTTTTTCCAGTTGCGAGAGGGGCATGATCCCCAGCACCTGCAGCACGTTTTGGTAGCGATCCAAGGGGTGGCCGGAAAGGTAAAAGCCTAAGGTTTCCCGCTCCCCGGCCAGGAGCTCTTGAGAGGGCATGGGGGCCACGCTTTCCGGGGCAGGCAAGCCGTCCCCCTCTTCGCTTTCCAGGCCAAAGAGAAAGCCCTGCCCGGCGGCCAGCGACTGGCGCTGGTGGTTGGCCCTCTCCAGAAGCCAGTCCAGCTTGTCCAGCAGCACCCCCCGGTGGGGGTAAAGGGAGTCCAGGCTTCCCGAGCGGATGAGGCTTTCTAGTACCCGCTTGTTGGCCACCCGCTCGGGAAGGGCCCGCAAAAACCCCACCACCGAGGTAAATCGGCCGTGTTGTTGTCGCGCCGCCAGGATGGCCTTGGCCGCCGTCTCCCCCAGCCCCTTCACCGCTGCCAGGCCCACGCGGATGGCGTTGCCCTCCACCGTAAAGGTGTCCCGGGAGCTGTTCACATCCGGAGGCAGGATCGGGATGCCCTTGGCCTTGAGGGAGTTCACGTAAAAGGCCAATTGGTCGGTGTCGTCCACCTCGCTGGACAGGGTGGCGGCCCAAAAGTGCAGCGGGTAGTAAACCTTGAGGTAAGCGGTTTGGTAGGCCACAAAAGCGTAGGCCACGGAGTGGGACTTGTTGAAGCCGTACTGGGCAAAGGGCACGATTTGCTCCCAAAGGGCCTGCACCTTGGCCCGATCGTAGCCCTTGGCCACCGCTCCCGCCACGAAGGCTTCGCCCTGCTGGTCAATGAGCTCTTTGATCTTTTTGCCCATGGCCTTGCGCAGGGTGTCGGCGGCGGCCATGGTGAACCCCGCCAGCTCCACGGCAATGCGCATGACCTGTTCCTGGTAAACGATGACGCCGTAGGTTTCGGCCAGGATCTTCTCCAGCTCGGGGAAGATGTACACGATGGGGGTGCGGCCGGCCTTGCGGCTGGCGTAGTCGTTGATCCAGCTCATGGGTCCCGGGCGGTAGAGGGCGTTAAGGGCTGCCAGGTCCTCAAAGCGGTTGGGTTTGGTGGTCACCAGCAGCTGGCGCATGCCCGAGGATTCAAACTGGAAGATGCCGTCGGTGTCGCCGCTGGCAAAAAGCTCAAAGACCCTGGGGTCGTCCAGGCTCAAGTTGCGCAAATCCGGAACCTTTTCCCCGGAAAGCTCGATGCTCTTCAGGGCATCGTCCATGATGGTGAGGGTCTTGAGCCCCAGGAGGTCCATCTTCAAAAGCCCCAGCTTTTCGATGACGTCCTTGTCAAACTGGGTGACGATTTCATCGCGGCTTGTGCGGTAAAGCGGCACGATCTCACGTACCGGTTTGGGGGCAATGACCACCCCGGCGGCGTGCATGCCGCAGTGGCGCGCCAGGCCCTCCAAACGCTGGCCAATGGCCAGGAGCTGCCCCACCCGCGGGTCGCGTTCCGCCAGCTCCGCCAGCGCCGGTGAGTCGTGCAGCGCCTGCTCCAGGGTGACGCCCAGGGTTTCCGGGACCAAACGGGCAATGCGATCGGTTTCCCCAAAGGTCATGCCCATGACCCGCCCCACATCGCGGATCACCGAGCGGGCTTGCAGGACGTTGAAGGTGGCGATTTGGCAGACGCTTTCCTCGCCGTAAAGCTGCCGCACGTGTTGAATGACGTCCTCTCGTCGCCGCTTGCAAAAGTCAATGTCAATATCGGGCATGCTGATGCGGTCGGGGTTGAGGAAGCGCTCAAAAAGCAGGTCGTACTGCAGCGGGTCAATGTCGGTGATTTCCAAGGCGTAGGACACCAGGGAGCCGGCGGCGCTTCCCCTACCCGGCCCCACCGGGATTCCGGCCGTCCGGGCAAAATCCACAAAGTCCCAAACGATGAGGAAGTACCCCTCGAAGCCCACATCGTGAATGACCTTGAGCTCGTACTCCAGCCGCTGCCAGTACTCCTTATCCGAATGCCGGCGGGGTTGCGGTTGAGCCAGGCGCTTGGCCAGGCCTGAGCGTGCCAGCTGGTTGAGGTACTGCTCCGCGCTTGTTTCCTCGGGCAGCTTGGGATAGCGCGGCAACAGCAGCTTATGATCGGCAAAGGAAAAGCGGCAGCGCTTGGCGATTTCGGCGGTACGGGCGACCGCTTCGGGGATATCCCGGAAAAGCTCGGCCATTTCCTGGGGGGATTTCACGTAAAACTCGTCGTTGTAGGCGTAGTCTGAAGCCAGCTGCTGGAGGGTCTTGTTTTGCCCAATGCCGATGAGCACGCGATGGGCGTCGACGTCTTCCCGCCGGTGGAAGTGGCAATCGTTGGTGACCACCAGCGGAACGCCGGTGCGACGGCTTAGCTCCTGAATGGCTTCGCGCACCACCGCTTCCTCGGGAAGCCCGTGGTCCTGCACTTCCAGGAAGTAGTTTTGCGCTCCGAAGATCTCCCGGAACTCGGCCACCACCCGCTCGGCCCGCTCCCGATCACCGGCCAAAAGCGCCTGCGGCACTTCTCCCGCCAGGCACCCGGAAAGGGCAATGAGGCCTTGGGAGTACTGGGCCAGAAGCTCCTTGTCCACCCGTGGCCGGTGGTAAAACCCTTCCAGATAGGAAAGCGTGGAAAGCTGCATGAGGTTGTACCAGCCGGTTTCGTTTTCCACCAGCACCGTGAGGTGGTGGTAGGGCTTGTGGCGACCGAAGGGGTTTCCCTGCCGATCAAAGCGGCTTTTAGGGGCCACGTAGAGCTCACATCCCACCACCGGGTGAATGCCGTGCTTGCGAGCGGTGGTCACAAACTCAAAAGCCCCGAAGAGGTTCCCGTGGTCGGTGAGGGCCACCGCCTCCATCCCCAGCTGGCCCACCTGCTTGACCAGCTCCTCCAGGCGGATGGTGGCGTCCAGCAGCGAGTAGTGGGAGTGAAGGTGAAGGTGAACGAACGGCTCCGGCATGGCGCCATTCTAGTACCGGGCGGAAATGGCGGAATCAAGATCAAAATTCATATTTGCAAGCGCTTGCCTTAAAGTGCGAAAAGATTATGTCAACTTGCTGCAGCTTGGGGGTCACCCGTCGCTACCGCACCCGCTCCAACCGGGCCAGCCACCAGGTCACCGCTACCCCATCGGCAAACATCACTCCAGAGGTGAGGAGGACGTCAGAACCGGAAACCGCGTAGCTTTCCACGCCTAAGATTCGCCTTTCGGGTGAGCCGTAGTGAAACTGCAGGAGCTCGCGGTTCCACGCTCCCGTTCCCAGCAACACCGTGCCCAAAGGGATGGAGTTCATGTGAAAGCGGATGAGCCCTGGGGCCACCAGGTCCAGGGTGAATTCGGTGGCCACCGGCCGGGAGGTGGTGTCTTCGGCATCCCGCACCTCCCCCACGACCCGCAGGGTTTCCGGGAACTCCTCGTGGGCCTTGACCTCGGTGGTTCCCAACACGTTTTGGGTGGGCCCCTGCGCGGGGAAGTACTGTCCCTGCAAAAGCCAGGACCCCGGGACCAGAAAGGGGTGCAGTTTTTCCATCACAACGCTATTCTACGCCTCCATGATGCGTTCTCTCCCCTACCAGCCCTGGTGTCCCGTGTGCGGGGATCCCAACACCAATCCGAAAGCCTTGGGCTTGCGCTTTGCCCTTGACGAGGCCACCGGCACTGTTTTTGGTTCCGTGCGCTTTCAGGCCGGGCAGCTGGGCTACGCCGGGCGGGTGCACGGCGGCGTCGTGGCTATGGTGCTGGATGAGGCCATGGCCTGGGCCTGCGCCTTTCGCGCCAGAAGCTTCTGCACCACCGGCGAGCTGAAGCTCAAACTCAAGGCCGCTGTCCCACCGGATCAGGCCCTGACCGTAAAGGCCTGGGTGGAAGAAGCCCGGGGTCCCTACCTGCGCGCCAGAGGCGAGCTCGTTTCTGCAGAAAACGCCCTTTTGGTCACCGCTTCCGGTACCTTTGCAGCCATGCCCCGGGAGGAATCCTTGAACCTCCGGCGTTTCCTCCGCTTTCAGCCGCAGGATCTGGACGTGCTCACCGGCTTACCGTTCGGCGAGCAGAGCCCGGACGCTTGTCAGTAACAGGCCCGCTGCTTGCCGAATCGGGTACGGCCAGGGGTCGCCACCGGCACGCTTTCGGGTTACACTTTTCGCTTGTGAGCCGCCGGTACAAGCCGGCGCGGGAGGAGCGCGATGAACGAGGCACGGCAAATCCTGGAATCCCTTGGTATTTCTGAGGTCAACCCCGGAGCGTACGCCGCCGGATGGCTCTCCGGTAAAGGCGGGGAGCTGGTTTCGGTGAACCCCACCACCGGAGAACCTATAGCCCGGGTGCAACAGGCGGACGCCGCCACCTACGAGCAGGTTTCCCGCGTGGCTCAAGAGGCCTTTTTGAAGCTGCGCATGATGCCGGCCCCCAAGCGGGGCGAGATCATCAGGGCCCTGGGCGACGAGCTGCGGGCGCACAAGGAGCAGCTGGGGCGCCTCGTGTCGCTGGAGATGGGCAAGATCCTCAGCGAAGGGCTCGGGGAAGTGCAGGAGATGATTGACATGTGCGACTTTGCCGTGGGCCTTTCACGCCAGCTTTACGGCCTCACCATGGCTTCCGAGCGGCCCCGCCATCGCATGTTTGAGCAGTGGCACCCCCTGGGTCCGGTGGGGATCATCACCGCCTTTAACTTCCCGGTGGCGGTTTGGTCCTGGAACGCCGCCATTGCCGTGGTGTGCGGCGATCCCGTGATTTGGAAGCCCTCCTCCAAGGTGCCCCTTTGCGCCATTGCCGTGCAGCACATCTGCAACCGGGTGGCCCAGCGGTTCGGTGTGGAGGGCATCTTCAACCTGGTCATCGGCACCGGTCGGGAGGTGGGCCAGAAGCTGGTGGATGACCCCCACGTGCCCTTGATTTCCTTCACCGGTTCCACCGCCCAGGGGCGAAAGATCGCCACTTCGGTGGCGGGGCGCTTCGGGCGCACCATCCTGGAGCTGGGCGGCAACAACGCGGTCATCGTGCTGGAGGATGCCGATTTGGACCTGGCCCTGCGGGCCATTCTCTTTGCTGCCGTGGGCACCACCGGCCAGCGCTGCACCACCCTGCGCCGGCTCATCGTGCAAAAGGGCGTCTACGACCGCTTGCTGGAGCGCCTTATCAAGGCCTACAAGAGCTTGCGCATCGGTAACCCCCTGGAGCCCTCCACCCACGTGGGCCCGCTGGTGGACGAAGCGGCGGTGGCGGACATGATGGCAGCGTTGGAGAAGATCAAGGAAGAGGGCGGCGAGATTGTGTACGGTGGCCACCGGCTTTCCGGTCCGGGTTACTTCGTGGAGCCCACCATCGTAAAGGCCCACAAGGGGATGCAAATTGCCTGCGAGGAAACCTTTGCCCCCATCCTCTACGTGTACCAGGTGGACACGCTGGAGGAAGCCATCGAGCTCAACAACTCGGTGCGGCAGGGGCTTTCTTCGGCGATCTTCACCAACAACCTGCGGGCTGCCGAGAAGTTCCTCTCCCCCGAAGGCTCCGATTGCGGGATCGCTAACGTGAACATCGGCACCTCCGGTGCGGAAATCGGCGGCGCCTTTGGTGGGGAAAAGGAAACTGGCGGGGGACGGGAGGCAGGTTCTGACGCCTGGAAGGCCTACATGCGCCGGCAAACCTGCACCATCAACTACTCCACCGAGCTGCCCCTGGCTCAGGGGGTGCGCTTCGACGTGGAGTAGAGGTCAGGCGCTAAAAGCTTCAGCCTCAAGGCACCGGCGCAGGCGCTCTTCCAGCCCTTGACAGGCGGAGCAATCGGGCTCCAGCTCCTGGCAAGGGAGTCCGTCGGCTTGTGCCTGGGCGCAGCGCAGGTTTTCCACCTGAAAAGCCACCTGCAAAACCAGGCGGCCCAGCGCCTCCTTTACCGGGCACGGCGGCATGGCAAGAAACGCCCTCACTACCTGTTGTTCTTGCGTCAGGTTACCCTGCCAGCTCACGGGGCACCTCCTCGCCCTCCCGGGCAAACGCGGAAAGCTGAGCCGAAAGCAGCGTGCGGGCTGCGGCCAAACGGATCGCAGCAAGCCAGGCTCTGCCGTTTTCCGCCTCGGAGGCGAACGGCCAGGCCTCCAGCTCCTCCAAGCAGCGGGTCACCTCCTCCGGCGGCCGCACCACGGCCAAAGCGCCTAAGCGGCCATCCAGGAAAGCCTCCACCTGCGAGGGTTGGGTGGGCAGCGGCAGGAACCGGCTGGCTGTTTGGGACGGCGGGCTCAAGGGGGACTTAAGCAGGTCTTTAAACACCGCTTCGGCGGCCCGCAGCCCAAAGACCCGGGCTTCCAAAAGGCCGGTCCCCATGAGCCGCCGTGCCCCCTGCACCCCCCCGGCTGACTCCCCGCAGGCGTAAAGCCCCGGCACCGAAGTACGGCCCCAGGTGTCAACAGCCACGCCCCCAACACCGTGGTGCACTGCCAGCGTCAACGGCAGCCGGTGCCCATCCTCTTGCGGCCGGCTTTCGCGAATCCAGCGGGGGAGCAGGTTTTGGTGGGCCGCGTCCAGCTCCAGCCAGGCCTTTTGCCCCCGGCGAAGCTCGTGGGCCAGCTGCACGCTCAAGCTTTCCAGATCAGGAAGCTGCGGCAGGAGCTTCTCCCCCACCCAAATGCGGGAGGTAAGCAGCGCCGCAGTGGTGGGAAAGTACACCGGAGGAACGGCCAGCACCGGCAACGCTTGCGTGACGTGCGGATTATGGAGCAAGGCCTGGGCCAAAAAGCCCAAGGCCAGGCCTGAGCCGCGGCACCACCGGGGTACCGTGGAGGGGCCAAACAGCGCCCCCACCCCACCGCAGGCCAAAACCACGGCCTGACCGCGGTGCAGCCGCAGCTCCCCCTGGGGGCGGTGCCAGGCCCACACCCCCACCACTCGGCCTTCTGAGATTTCCACACCCACCGCCAAGGCCCGCTCGTGCACTTCGGCTCCCGGTTGGACGGCCGCCACCAGGCGACGCAGGAGAAGACCGGAACCCCGGGGAACCAGGCGCCGGCCCCGCGGGTACGAGTTGCCGGGGAGCAGCACCGGCTTGTCGTCCAGCGGTTCCAGGTCTAGAAGCTCCACCAGCTCTTTCGCTGCTTGCGGCGCTTTTTCGGCGAAAACCTCGGCCAGGCCGGGGCGCTGCATCCCCTGCCCTGCCCGCTTAAGGTCGGCGAAAAAGCGATCGGGGCTATCCCCCCTCTGGCACGGTGCGTTGAGCAAGATCCACGGGGCCAGGGCCCGAACCCGCTGGCTGGCACCGTCACGGCCCAGGTAACCGGGGGTAAGGATGGTCACCGCCAGGCCTTTTACCAGGAGGGCCTGGGCGCAGCTGAGCCCCGCCAGCCCCGATCCCACAATCACCACGCGCTGCTGTCGTTCCACCGAGAAAGAGGCCTCCCAGGGGTTCACGCCAGGCCCTCGAGAACGCCCTTGGCCGTTTCCAGAAGCAGCCGGGCTGCACCGGTGCGGGCCGAAAGCGCCATGACGTTGCCCCTGGCAACCTTCAGCTTGCCCATGAACACCGCTCCCACCGGATCCACCTGCCCGGAAAGGATGCCCCGCCAGAGTGACTCGCTGCCCCTGAGGACGAAATCCGCGTGCTCCAGCTCGGCCTCAGCAACCGGCCGTACCTCCTGGCAGGTGCCGTTTTCCAGCTTCACGAGCAAAGCCTGGCTGCCCGCGCTTTGCTCCACCACTAACCCCAAAGCCGCCGTCCAACCGGCGGCTTCCTTTTGCCACCGCTCCTGGGCGTTGATGGCGGCCCGCAGGGCCTCCCCACCTTCCTGGGAAAAAAGCTTGGCAAGCTCCATAAGATCGTCCTCCTTGAGGTCTTCGCTCCCAAGCCATTGTAGCGCCCGCACCGTTGGGAAAGGCTAGCGCACCACGGCAAAGCCGATCACAATAGGGCCATGCGCTGGCTTTTGGTTTTGCTGCTCGCTGCCCCTCCCTGGGCTGCTTTGCGAAGGTTTCTGGGGAAAGGACGCCGCATGGCAGCAACCCTGGCGGTGGGGACGTGGTTTGTAGCTTTCGCCCTGGCCCTGGGCTTACTGGAAACCCGCTGGCCGGGGTTGTGTGGCCGGCTTTTCCCGGGAGCGCAAACCTACGCCCAGGGCATGCTGGCCTGGGTGCAAACAGGGGTGGGCTGCGAAAGCACACCTTCCTGCTTTATCCCCCAGCACCTCACTCACCTGACCGCTTTCCTGCTGCTCACGCTGGCCACCGGAGGTCTGGGCGGCTTGGCCTTAGCCACCGTGCTTTTCGGCTGGATGGGTGCCTACACCGGGGGCCTGGCGCTTTTGAGCCAAACTCCCTGGGCCCTTGTTGCCGGATGGCACCCCTGGGCCCTGCTGCGGGTGGTGGGCTTTTTGCTTTTGGGCGTGGCGCTCAGCGAGCCCCTCATTGGTGGCGGGCTTGCCTCGCTCAAGCGCAACCGGCGCTGGTGGCTTGCCGGCCTTGCGCTTTGCGTGGCTGACGTGCTGCTCAAATGGGCTTGCGCCGAGGCCTGGCGGGTGGCGGTGCTGCAGCCTCTGCTTCGCTGAGAAAACCGCCGCTTACCAGGGCCGCTCTTGTAAGGCCTGCGTGTTTGACTTTAAGCAATCGTTTGATTAAAATTATTCTCGAAAGGGGGCAGGTGTGATTGCACCACCGGTTGGTGAGGAAACCCGACAGCGGTTGCTGGAGGTTGCTGCCGAGCTTTTTGCGCTCAAAGGCTTTTCCGATACCACGGTGCGGGAGCTGGCCAAGGGGGCGCGTTGCAACGTAGCCTGTATTTCATACCACTTCGGCAGCAAGGAAAAGCTTTACGAGGTGGTGCTGGTCCGCACCTTCCGCGAGCTGGCCCAGCGGCGGGTGGCAAGCCTCCAGACGGTTCTGGCCGAACACAACGGCCGTCCCCCCCTGGAAGCGGTGTTGATCTCTTTTGCCCGGGCTTGCCTTGATCCTCTCCTTACCGAGGAGAGGGCTGAGGTTCGTCTTCAGCTTTTGCTTCGGGAAATGGCACAGCAGCTCTTGCCCACGGAAGTCATGCAACGGGAATTGGTGACTCCGGTAAACGAGCTTTTAACTAAAGCTCTGATTTCTGCTGTGCCCGAATTGGATGAGGCTCAAGTTCCGCTTGTGGCCTACTCCTTCGTGGCACAGCTGGTTCACGTTTTGCAACTTCATTGGTTCTTGCCCAAGAAAGCACAGTTTTATCGGGCGTATGGGGACAAGCTCTTAGAGCACGTCGTGCGCTTCACCGCCGGCGGGATTTACTCCCTAGTGGCCGATGGGCAAGCGGCAGCAGCCGCCTCTTAGGTTACTCCTGCCGGTAAGCTTTCGGCTCTACTCGTAGCGTAGGGCCTCAATGGGGTTCAACGAAGCGGCCTTGGCGGCAGGATAAATGCCAAAGAAGATGCCTACCGCCGAGGCAAAGCCAAAGCCCAATAAAACCGCCCAGAGGGGCACGTGGGCGGCGGGAAAGCCGGGGATGGCCTTGGCACCCAGAAAGCCCAGGAACCAGCCGAAGAGGATGCCAATGGCCCCGCCAATGGCGGAAAGCAACACCGCCTCGATGAGGAACTGCATCAGGATGTCGCGCCTCCGGGCCCCCACCGCTTTGCGCACGCCAATTTCCCGGGTGCGCTCGGTGACCGAAACCAGCATGATGTTCATGATGCCAATGCCGCCCACGAGGAGAGCAATGCCCACCACCGCTCCGACCACCTGGGTAATGCCGCCCAAAATGGTGGAGGTGGTTTTGCGCAGTTCCTCCTGCAGCATGATGCGGAAGTCGTTGCCCTGGTCGGCCCGCAAGCCGTGCCTCCGTCGCAGAATATCGGTCATGAGGTCCTTGGCGCGATCCACGTCTTCCGGGGAGCGGGCCTTGAAGTCCAGGCGGATTTGCTTGGCGGCGTTTTCACCGTAAATTTCCCGGGCGGTGGAAAAGGGGATGATCACCACGCGGTCCCGGTCCTGACCCAGGAACTGCCCTTTTTGCTCCATCACGCCGATGACCGTAAACACCACCCGCCCGATTTGGATGTCCTTGCCCAAAGGCTCGGCCCCGAGACCCAGGTCCTCAATGAGCTTTTCCCCCACCAGGCAAACCCGAGCGTGGTTGGCCAAATCCAAATCGGAAAAAAAGCGACCGCGGGCCACCCAGTGGTTGACCACCTCCTGGTAGCTGGCGCCCACACCCAAAAGGAACGGCGTGGAGGTGCGCTTGCCGTAGCGCACCCGCTCACCCTGGAAGTAAATGGGGGTAAAGGCCACGATTTCCGGCACCCGCTCCAGGATGGCTTGCCCGTCTTCGTAGGTGAGCTGCACTTCCCTTCCGGCAATATCGGGGTTGTTGGGGTCCCGTTCGGGGAAAACCATGATGTATGTGGCACCCACACCTTCCAACTGCCCGGCAATCCAGAAGTTTAAGCCCTGAACGATGGAGACCACGCCAATGACGGCAGCAACACCGATGATGATGCCCAGGGTGGTCAGGACCGAGCGCAGCTTGTGAGCGGCAATGGAGCGCAGGGCCATGCGGAGGTTTTCGAAGAACATTTAACCCTTCCGCCGGTCGTCCAGGATTTGGCCGTCCCGCAACCGCACGATACGGCGGGCGTGGGCGGCAATGTCCTCCTCATGGGTGACCAGAACGATGGTGTGCCCTTCGCGGTTGAGCTGATCGAAGAGCTCCATGATTTCCGCCCCGGTGCGTGAGTCCAGGTTGCCGGTGGGTTCATCGGCCAAAAGCAGCGAGGGGTTGTTCACCAGGGCCCGGGCAATGGCCACCCGCTGCCGCTGGCCTCCGGAAAGCTCGTTGGGCTGGTGGTGGATGCGATCGCCCAGCCCCACCCTCTCCAGCATTTCCCTGGCCCGGCGGTGCCGCTCCGCCCGCGGCACCCCAGCGTAAATGAGGGGGACCTCCACGTTTTCCAGGGCGGAAGCTCGCGGCAGGAGGTTAAAGGTTTGGAACACAAAGCCAATTTCCTGGTTGCGAATGCGGGCCAGCTCATCGTCGGTGAGCTCGTTGACCAGCTGCCCGTTAAGGCGATAGCTCCCCGAGGTGGGCGTGTCCAGGCAACCGATGATGTTCATGAGCGTGGACTTTCCTGAGCCGGAAGGGCCCATGATCGCCACATACTCGCCTTTTTCCACCTGGAGGCTCACTCCACGGAGCGCCTGCACCGCCACCGCCCCCATGTCGTAAACCTTCACGACGTTTTCAAGCTCGATGAGCACCTGCGGTTCCTCCTACCCCTTTTTGCCTACCTTGGTTCGTCCCCAGCTTCATTGACGTTTGACCCTCCGCGCGGGTTTTCGCCCTTAAGCGTCTTGATGATGTGCCTGGCCAACGTTTCCTTGATTTCGCCGTGGCGAGGAACGGGCTGCGAGACCTTGGTCTTGGGGTTTTGGTACCAATCGTGCCTCGCACCGTGACGAATGAGGATGCACCCCATCTGTTCCAGCTCGCGAATCAGATCCTTGCGCTTCACGCCACCTCAAGCTCGGCCACTTTCCGTACGCAGGGAATCGAGCCGCTGGTGAGCTCGTGGAAAATGTCGCGTAAGTTTTCCTCCAACTCTTCCCTGGTTGAACCTTGCGTCCAATAGTCCGGGAACTCTTCCAGGTAGCCAAGCCAAACATCGTCTTCTTGCCAGTAAACGTACCTAATTTTGCTCATGCCCGTCGCTCCTTGCCGGCGCCCATTGCTAAACCCTAATAAGCCTTTCAAGCCCTAACATAGCACGACCACCTTGCCGCGGAACTCCAACGTTTGGCTCAGGTTCGTCACCGCCTGGGTTCCTCCTACCCCTTCTTTCCCGGTTTTTCCTCGTGCACGGCGTCGCCGTCCTTGAGGGTTCGCAGGGTCTTATACGGCCCGGCGATGACCTTCTCCCCTGCTGCCAAGCCTTCGCCGATTTCCACGTAAAGCTCGTCCTGGACTCCGGTTTTCACCTCCCGGCGGACCGCACGGCCCCGCTCGAACAGGTAAACCACCTCCACCTCCCGACCGGTGGCTTGACCGAACACCTCCTTGCCTTTGTCGTCCAAAAAGCGGGTTTGCACGGCCTGCAGCGGCACTGCCAAAACGTTTTCCGCCCGCTTGGTGGTGATTTCCACTTTAGCGGTCATCTCCGGCTTCAGACGGGCATCCGGCTGGTTTAAAGCCACCTTGACCTTGAACTTCACCACGTCCCCCACCTTGGTACCCGAAGAGGCAATCTCCACTACCTTGCCAGCAAAGGAGGCGTCGGGGATGGCGTCCACCTTCACCTCGGCTTCCTGCCCCAGGCTCAGCTGCACCACATCCCGCTCCGGAACCTCCACCTCTGCCACCAGCTCCGAGAGGTCGCCGATGACCATGAGCACCGAGCCGGGGAAGTTGGTGGTGCCCATGATGGCGGTTTCCCCCACCTCCGCCCGCCGCGCAATCACCACACCGTCCATGGGGGCGCGAATGGTGGTGCGGTCCAGGTCCTCCAGGGCCCGACGGTAGGCAAAGCTGGCTTGCTCAATGGCCCTTTCCTGGGCCCGCACCGCCACCTGCGCTTGCTCCAAGGAAAGCCGCGCCCGGTCTCTCGCCTGCTCGGAGAGCACACCCTCGGCGAAGAGCCGTTCTGTGCGGGCGGCCTCCAGCTCGGCGTTGGCCAGCTCAGCTTGCGCCCGCTCCAGTTGCACCCGGGCTTGCTCCAGGGCTGCCCGGGCTTGATCGCAAGCCGCCTGGTAGAGCTTCTTTTCGATTTCCACCACCACGTCTCCGGCCTTCACCGTATCCCCCTCGCGAAACGGCAGGGCCACAATTTCGCCAATGACCTTGGATTGGATTTCCACCTTCTTTCGGGGGCTGATGTTACCGGAAGCCTTCACCTTAGCCACCACCGTGCGGGGCGAAACCGCCACCACCTCCACCGCCACCCCCTTGCCGTTGTTGCCCTTGAGGGAAAGAAAGAGGATGAGCCCCAGAACCACCACCGCCAAAACGGCCAAGCCAAACTTTCGCATGGGCTTACCTTAAAAGTGCCAGGACCACCTGAAGCAGCGCCCAGGCACCCCAGAGCACCGCGACCGCGCCTGCGGATTTGCGCAGCGACACACCCCCCACCGCCGCCAAACCCCAGGCCAGAAGCAGCCAGTACCAAACGTTGAAGACATCCAGAACACCACCCAGGGCCGTAAGCACCCTAGGGGCATCCTCAGGCAAGAACGCCGCCACGTTGGACTTCAAGAGCCTGGGGATTTCCTGGGCGGGAAACGGCTCGCGGGTGGAAGCCACCACCGAAAGCAAAACCGACTGCGTAAGACCCGGCGGAAAACCGGCGTGGGCCACCGCCGAAAGCACCGGTGGGTATTCGGCTTCCGAGCCTGCCACTTTTAGCCCCAGGAAGTACACGCCCCCCAAAAGCAAGGTCACCGCCAAGGCACCCAAAGGGGCCAGCACCAAGCCAAAGGTGCGGAAACGGTTGGCAGTGTTCACCGCTTCCCGCACCTGTTCTTCCGGAATCTCTTTCCCGGCCCGGCTTATCCCCTGGAGCACGGTGGCTTCCATATCAATGCGCGGGGCAAGCACCAGCTGTACCCCTAGGCTCAGCACCACCGTGAGCAGCAGCACCCAGAAGAACGTGGGCCGCGCCGCAATTTCTGCAAACACCGCGCGCGGCTCGGTAAAGCATCGGAACACCCGGCCCAGGGCCTTACCCGAGAACTCACCCACGGGGGCTTTTTCCGCAAGCGGGTTGCTTTCCATACCTGCCTCCTTACCTTTCCTCGCTGGTCCAGTGGGAAAGCTGGAGGAACGGCACGTCCTTCCAGTAGGTGTGGACCTCGGGTTCAGGAACGGTGTCGGCGAGCTGAATGCCCATGGTGTCCAGGAGCGTCCCCACCGCCACCTGGTAGGCCACCATGGATTGGCGGTAGGCCACCCGCGCCTGCAGCTCGGCCACTTGCGCGGCAGCCAGGTCCTCCTGGATCTTGAGCACCTGGTAGTTGGTGGACATGCCGTTTTCGAACTTCTTAAGCTCGGCCTCCAGGTTGCGCTCGGCCAACTCCCGGGCCTTCACCGCCGCGGCAATGGCTTTGGCTGACGCTTCCAGGTTGCGGACGGCCGCCCGGACCTCGGCGATCACCGACTGCCTCTGGGCCGCCAGGGCTTGTTGCGCGGCCGCCAGCTCAAAGCGACGCTGGGCCAACTGCGCCTTGGCCTGGTTGTTGCCCAGGGAGTAGCTAAAGGTTAGGGTGGTGGACCACTGGGCGTAGTCCCGGTCGCGGATTTGCTTGAGGGCGTCGTCCCAGTTGCCGGGGATCACCGCCACGATTTGGCCGGTGCGGGAATCCCGCTGGGTGAACGTCCCCCCTACACCCACAAACCCGTAGTTCACGCCCCAGTCCAGCTGTGGCAAAAGCGCGCTGCGTGCCAGAAGCAGGTTTTGCTCCACGATTTCGCTTTGTACTTGCTTGGCTTTCAGCTCCGGGCGCCGCTCCAAGGCGGTTTGCACGGCCTTCTGGAAATCCACAGGCTCCGGTACCGCCTGCAGGCTATCGGTGGGCACAATTTCCGCCAGGAAGTCCTGGGGATCTTCAAACCCAAGCAGGATCTTGAGGTTGTCCGCGGCCGCTTGCACCGCGTTTTCGGCAATGATGATGTCCTGCTCCCGCGCTGCCACCGTGGCTTCCGACTGCACGATGTCAATGGGAGCCGATGTGCCCACCCGCACGCGGATGCGGGTCTGCTCCAGAAGGTCCTGAGCGAGCTTCAGGGACTGCTGCTTCACCTTCAGGTTTTCCCGGGCGTACACCAGGTTCCAGTAGGCGCTTTCCACCTGCTGGAGGGTGGTGATCACCAGCCGTTCAAAGTCCAGCAAGCTCAAGTGGCGGTTCTTGCGGGCAATTTCGATGCGGGCGCGGTTGACGTCGGTACCAAAAGAGCGGAGCAGCGGCTGGCTTACGGAAAAAGTCAAGCCCGAGTTGTACGAGGGATTGAGGAAGAAGAACGTGGAGTTGGTCTTGCTGCGGGTGTTGGTCCAGCCCACCGTCGCCTGGCCACCGGTGGGCAAAAGCGTACCCAGGTTGAGGTTGAAGGTACGACGGTCCTGCTTGTTCACCTGGGCCCCCACCAGCTGGTTGGTGGCCGGGCTTTCTGAGGAGCTTTCGGAAAAGTCAACCCTGACAAAAGGGTCGAACACCCCGCTGGCCGCCAGCACCCCCTGGGACGCGGAAGCCAAGGAGAGGCGAGAGATTTCCAGGTTGATGTTGTGCTTCAGGGCCATTTCCGTGGCTTCCCGCAAGCTCAAGGTGAGCTGGCGTTCGGGTGCCAGGCGCTGCCCGCGAACTTGGGTGCCCGACGTTGTCTCCACGGCTTGCTGTTGGGCCCCAGCGGAGCCGGGGATGGCAAAAACAGCCAGAAGCACAAGCGGAAAGAATCGGTTTCCAGCCACGTCAACCTCCCTCACGTTGGGTTTGTACGAGTTTTTCACGAGAAATGTTTCCGGACAACGGGTGAAAACAAGCCACCCGGCGTTCGCCTGAAGCCTCTAAGCGGGGCTTGGCGAGGCACGCCGGAGAGGCCCATGGGCAGGCCAGGCGAAAGGGACAACCGGAAGGCGCCGGCACGAAAAAGTGGCGAAAGCCCAGCACGTTTTCCGAGGCGTCCAGCAAAGCGCGGGTGTAAGGGTGCATGGGCGAGCGCTTCACCTCGCCCCAGGGACCTTCCTCCACGACCCGCCCCGAAAGCAACACCACCACGCGGCTGGCCAGTCCGTCCAGGATGCTCAGGTCGTGGGTCACCAGGAGCACGGCCAGGCCGGTGCTGGCCACCAGCTCCGCCAGGGAATCCAAGAACCGCCGGCGGACCGGCACGTCCAGCGAGGCCACCGGTTCGTCCAGCAGCAGGACTCTTGGCTCGGCGGCCAGGGCCCGTACCAAGCTCAAGCGCTGCCGCTGCCCACCGGAAAACTCGGAGATGCGCCGGGCAAGCATCTCTTCGGAAAAGGGAAAGCCCACCAAAGAAAAGAGCTGGACCAGCCTTTCCCGCTGGAAAGCTTCGTCGTTTCCCGACCGCTTTTTTGACCGGTGCAGGGCTTCGCGCAGGGCAAAGCCCACGGTATGCCGGGGGTTGAAGGAGCTTCCCGGCTCCTGGAATACCACCTGCACCAGGTGGCGAAAAGGGCGGCGCTGGCTTTCGGGCAGATGATCCACACGCAAGCCTTGCCAGTAAACCTCACCGGCGTTGGCGCCTTCCAGGCAGGCCAGCACCTTCACCACCTCCCCTGCCTCCACCGCTACGGAAACGTCGCAAAGCGCCACCACTCCCTCATGGCCAAATACTGGCACGCCCCTTCCACCCCGGGGGGCAAAGGCCAGGTGCAACCCCCGGCCTTCCAGCAGAATCTCACCCATGCTCGCCCTCCCGGTGGTGCAGAAAGCAGCGAACCCACCGCCCTGCCCCCACCGGCGCCAGGGCGGGATGCTCGCGAAGGCAGCGGTCAAAAACCCACCGGCAGCGAGGGGCAAAACGGCACCCCGAAACGGCAGGCAGCTCCAGCGGTGGCTTTGGTGAGCTAAGCGGTTCGCTGTCCGCTGGCGCTGGGCGTTCTGTCCTTTCTTGGCCCACCTCACCAAAAGCAGGCTTAAGCCCGGGGAGCTGCCCTTCAGCCAATTGTTGTCGAGCTTGAAGGCTTCGGCCGGTTAAAAACACCGTGGCGGGGTGCAAGGGTTTTTGCAGGACCTCGGTGGCGGGGCCCTCCTCCACGGTTTCCCCTGCCGCCAGTACCACCAGCTTCTGACATAGCGCTGAAAGCAACGAGAGATCGTGGCTTGCCAAAAGGAGCGCCAAGCGGTAACGCTCCGCAAGCTCCTTCAGCAGACTCACAAAGGCGGCTTGAGCTAGCGGATCCAGGGCCGAGGTGGGCTCGTCTAGCACCAGCGCTTGGGGTCTTCCGGAAAGCGCGGCCGCCAGCGCGGCCCGCTGGAGCTGGCCTCCGGAAAGCTGGTGGGGGTAGGCGCGGAAGAAATCCAGCGGTGGGGTAAGCCCCACCGCCGCCAAAAGCTCCAAAGCCCGAGCTTTCGCCTGGGAAGCCGCAAGCCCGTGGAGCACCGCCGCTTCCATCACCTGTCGCCCCACCGAAAGCACCGGGTTAAAGGCCAGCGCCGGGTGCTGAAAGACAAACCCCAGAACCCCGCCGCGGATCCTCCGCTGCTGGGCCTCGCTGGCGGCGAGCACGTTGACCCCATCCACCGTAACGCTTCCCCCCACCACCTGGCCCGGCGGCGGTACCAAAGCACCCAAGGCCATGAGGGACAGCGTCTTGCCGCTCCCCGATTCCCCCGCCAGGCCCAGGGCTTCTTCCCTCTCCAGGGCAAAGGAAACCCCGTCCACCACCTTCCGCACACCGGAAGGCGCAGGGAAAACCACCGCCAGCTGGTTGACCTCTAACCACGGCATCGCCGGCATTGTAAACGCGGGAGCACCGGGCCCACAAAAAAGCAGCTGCAAGAAATCCACGTGCACGCCGCACCGAAAACAAGGGCAAAACGCCAAGAAGCTCCCATGCGCTAGGATATGGCCCGTGGGGGCAACGTGGCGGGTGATCCTCTTCTGTTAGCACGTGCACAAAAGATCCGCGCTTTGATTTTGGACGTGGACGGCGTGCTCACCGATGGCCGGCTGTACTACACCCGACAAGGGGAAAGCGTCAAGGTGTTCTTTTCCCGCGACGGTTTTGCCCTGAAGCTGGCGCAAAACGCTGGCATTCGCGTGGGGATCCTCTCCGGTCGGGGGGGCGCGGTGCTCCGCCGCCGGCTTCACGATCTGGGCGTGGACCCCGACCTGGTGGTGGAAGAAAGCCGGGACAAAGCCGGCGATTTTGCCCGCCTTTGCCAGAAGCTGGCACTGGATTTCCCGCAGGTAGCCTACATGGGCGACGACATCCCCGATTTGCCGGTGTTTTCCCTGGCGGGGCTGGCGTTGGCCCCCGCCGATGCCCCGGAGGAGGTGCGGGCACGCGCTCACGTAGTGGTTCCCGCCCCCGGGGGGAGAGGGGCCGTGCGGGAAGCGGTGGTTTTCCTGCTGAAAGCCCAGGGCATCTGGGACGAGGTGCTGCGAAGCTGGGAACGAAGGGTGTAAGGGAGGAAGCATGGAGCAGGAGTTTGCGGGAAAGGTTGCGCTGGTCACCGGGGCTTCCAGCGGCATCGGTAAGGCCACGGCGCTGAGGCTCGGCCGGGCGGGGGCCGCGGTGGCGCTGGTAGGACGCAATCGGGAGCGCCTGGAAGAGGTCAAGGCCCTGTTGCCCAACGCCCACGTCTTCGTTTGCGATCTGGGTGACAGAAGAGCCCGGGCTGGGCTGGTGGACTCGGTGGTGAAGGTGTTCGGTCGCCTGGACATCCTCGTCAACAACGCCGGCATCATCGGTTCGTGTCCTTTTGAGAAAACCGAGCTTGCCACCTGGGATCAAATGCTGGAGATCAACCTTTTGAGCCTGGTGGACCTCACCCGCCAAGCCCTCCCCTACCTGAAGGAAACCCGGGGCTGCGTGGTGAACCTCTCCTCGGTGGCGGGAATCCGCGCGTTCCCGGGGATTGCCCCTTACGCCGTGTCCAAAGCCGCGGTGGACCAGCTCACCCACTGCTTGGCGCTGGAACTGGGGCCGTTGGGCGTGCGGGTGAACGCCGTGAACCCGGGGGTGGTGGTCACCGAACTGCACCGGCGGGGGGGCATGGATGAAGCTTCCTACCAGGCGTTCCTCCAGCACTCCCTCACCACCCACCCCCTGGGGCGGGTGGGTCAGCCCGAG
This sequence comes from Thermoanaerobaculum aquaticum, assembly GCF_000687145.1. Taxonomy (NCBI): domain Bacteria; kingdom Pseudomonadati; phylum Acidobacteriota; class Thermoanaerobaculia; order Thermoanaerobaculales; family Thermoanaerobaculaceae; genus Thermoanaerobaculum; species Thermoanaerobaculum aquaticum. The sequence continues at coordinate 19,157 of NZ_JMFG01000015.1, read as the reverse complement.
GAGGTGGCTGAAGCCATTGCGTTTTTGGCTTCAGACAAGGCCGGGTGGATTACCGGGGTTTCCCTCCCCGTGGACGGCGGCCGCTCCCAAACCTGCTTGCGCTGACAGGTGTGTACCAAGAGCACTGGGGCTATAGCCTTCGCTGTGACCTGGCTTAAGACCCTAGGGATTGCCGTATCTTCCACTCGTAGGGCAGCTAAATTTCTTCCACGCTGACCCGGACGTGAGAGTCCACCAGCTCCCGGGGCACTAACGCGGGCCAAAAAGAAACGATTTCCTGCGGTTTTGGCCGTCCACCCGAGAAACCCGTGACCCCAGGGGGACCCGAAGTGATGAGGGGTGCCAGTTCCATCCCGAAGCGCTCGACTTTGCTCCGGTCATCGCTCTTCACGGCAATGCGCAACACCACCTCCGGCAAGTCCTGGGGAGTAGGAGCTACCCCGGGGTGACAAACGCCGGTCCCTAAAAGCTCCACCACCCGGTCCTCCGGTGGAAAGCACACTCCAGCCTTTTCCAGCCGGCGAAAGACCAGCTCAGCGCACAGCCTGGCTTTTTCCACCGCCCGGGGTCCGGAAATCACCAGCTGCCCCGCGGCTTTGAAACCTCCCTGCACCGAGGCGGAAACTTTGTAAAAATCGGTTCGGGGCTTTCCCTGGATACCGGAAACCAGCACCCGGTTTTCCCCCACTTGCTCCAAGCGAATTGAGGTGAAATCCACGCGGCAATCGGCGGTGATGTAGTCCGTGGGATCCCCCATCTCGTAAAGCAGTTGCTCGAAAACCGTAGCCACGTTCACCAAACCGCCGGTGCCTGGATGCTTGGTCACCACAAAACTGCCATCCTCGTGGCACTCCAAAACCGGATAGCCCACGTCCCAAAGATCGGGCACCTCCCACCACCGGGAGAAGTTTCCGCCGGTGCACTGGGCCCCACACTCCACGATGTGGCCGGCCACGGTGCCGGCGGCCAAAAGGTCCCAGTCCTCGGGACCCCACCCAAACTCCGCCACCAGCGGACCCAAGACCAGGGCCGTATCGGTAATGCGCCCGGCGAGGACGATCTGCGCGCCCTGCTTCAGAGCCTGGGCTACCGGTATGGCCCCCAGGTAAGCGTTTGCCGAAAGCACGCGGTCCCGCGGGACATCGGAAAGCCGCGCTCCGGTTTCCATGTGCACCAGGGAGACCCCGGCGGCAAAGAGCTCGTCCAAACGGGGGAGCAGATCATCCCCTTCCACGATCCCCACCTTAAGCCCACGAACGTTGAGTTCTTCAGCGAGCCGGAAGATGCCTTCGCGGCATGCCCGGGGGTTGAGCCCTCCCGCGTTGGTCACGATCTTGACGTTGCGGGCCATGATTTCCGGCAAAACGCGCCGCAGCAGGGTTAGAAAATCCGTGGCGTAGCCCTTGCTGGGGTCCTTGAGCTTTTGGCGCATCATGATGGAGAGGGTGACTTCCGCTAGGTAGTCGAGCCCTACGTAGTCCACCGGTCCCCGGGTGATGAGCTCGTAAGCGGCGTCCGGCGAATCCCCCCAGAAACCCTGCCCATTGCCGATGCGAACGATGCGACCCATGTTCCCCCCGGGCGGAAAGTCTAGCAGGTGCTCGTTCCTGGGCCTGTCAGCTGTCGAAAGACCGAAAGGGAACGCAAGGGCTTCTCCAAAAAATGCTCTAAGAGCGTCACCAGCGTGGGGATAAGCTCCGGACCCGGTTTGGCGGTTACTTGGTCCAGAGGTTTTTTCAAAGCTTCCCTTAAGAAACGCTGGGAGTTGGCGGTGAGCGTGACCCCTCCGGTGCTGTGGGTGGGGCAACAAAACCCCACATCCCTCACAAAAACCACCACACCGTTTTCCAGCGGTTCGCCGCCCAGCGCGCAGGTCGCCAAATCAGGAAGCACGCCGGCCAGCTTCAGCGACCAGATGAGCACGTAAGCCACGGCAAGCTCTGGATCCGCTCCTCCTTCCAGCCAAAGCAGGGTTTTTTCCAGCAGGCGGAAGAAGGCCTCTTGGCTGGTCCCCGGGGGACACAGCTCTAACGCTAACTCCGCCGCCACCAGGCTTGCCGCCCAAGCTTGAGGCCGCGCCGCCAGGTCCAAAGCCGAGCGCTCCAGCACTACCTCGTTGACCGTGGCCAGCTCCCGCCGCGGGGAGGCGAAAAGCGTAACCTTCACTTTGGCCAAAGGCTCCAGCGCCACACCGCCCCCGCTTCTCCCCCGGGCCACCCGGGCCACGGCCCGAATAACCCCTTTCCCCCGGCACAAGAACACCACCACCGCCGATTTTTCCTTGAAAGGGTAGCGGGCAAGCACGATGGCTTCTTCAGTAATGAGCGACACGGCTCTAGGTTTCCGCCAGCACTTTTCCCAGCGGTTCCTTCAACACTGCCACCCGCCAGCGTCTCTTTAAGCATTCAAACCATGCCTGGTCGTTTGCCGGGCGGCGATCCGCCACCGCTTCCAGGCTTGCCCGCGGTGCCAGAAAACCCGGGTCCAGGGCCAGTGCCTGCGCCACCTGGTCGCGAACGGCTCGAAGTTTCTTCACCAGGCGCTCCCTGGCTTCATCCGGGCGGGGACGGAGGCTCGCGGGCGGGAGCGTCACCTCTGAAGCCTGAGCCAGCACCTGCAGGATCGCCGCTCCCCACCGCCGGGCCACCCGCGGTGGCATCCCTGGCGTTTGCACCAGCTCCGAAAAATCGGAAGGTGGGTTCAGGGCCAGCCGCAATAGCAAATCCGAAGGCAAAACCCGAAACGGGGCCACGTCCAGAGCCTGAGCCACGCTTTCCCGCCATTCCCACAGCACCTTGAGTCGTCCCAAAGCCTCTGCGGAAAGCGCCCTCGCCCCTTTGATGCGCAAAAAGGCCCAGGGGTCCGGGTCCGGGGGCTGGTAAGCCACCTGCTCCAGCGCTTGGCATTCCTCTTCCCACCATTCAAGGCGCCCCAAGGCTTCCAAGCGGGCTTTGAGCCTGGTAAGAAGTGCCTCCAGGTAGCGGGTATCGTCCACGGCGTAGCGCAGCATTTCCGAAGAAAGGGGGCGGACTGCCCAATCGGCCCGCTGCTGGGATTTGTCCAGCTCGAACCCCAGCTCCTTTTTCACCAAAGCCGCTAGGGAGGTCTGCGGTTCGCCCAGCACCTGCGCCGCGGCTTGCGTATCCGCCAGGTTTCGAAGGTGGAAGCCAAAGTCCTTTTGCAGCATCCGCAGGTCGTAGTCAGCCCCGTGGAGCACTTTGAGAGTTTGACCATCCGCCAAAAGCTCACCCAACGGAGCCAGCTCCTGGGGGGAAAGCTTTAAGGTATCCACCACCGCATGGCGCCCGGAAAAGGAAAGCTGCACCAGGCAAACCTTTGGGTAATAGGAGTGAAAGGAGTCGGCTTCGCTGTCCACCGCCACCACGCCGGCGGCCCTCGCATCCTTACAGACCTGCTGCAGCCTCGCCGCCGAGTCAACCCAGAGGATCACGTCGTTGCCCACGGCGTGGATGGTAGCACCGGGTTGGAAGCAATCGCGAAAAGCTTTGCGCTTACTAATGGCGCGCGGAAGCGGCCGCTAACAGCGCTTCCAGCAGCCTCTTGGCCAGCCACTGAGGATCGGCGTCGCCCAGGGAAGGCACCGCCAGCACGGCTTCCGGGTATTCCTGCCAGGGACGGAAGGAAGCCCCCTGATCCCAACCCACGATGAGCGGTCGCCAGCCAAAGCCTGCGCCTTCGGCCATTTGCCGGAGCTTGGCGAGCTTTTGCTCCTCTTCCGAGCTAGCCGAGGTGCGCACCAAAACCACCGCGTCGCAGCGGCCCAACACACCCGCCAGTGCGGCCGGCGAAAGGATGTCCGGCTGGAGCGCCAGAAGGTGCAGCCGGGCGTTGGGTCCCACCGCCACCGACCGCGCCAAAAGCGCCACCGGAAGCTCCGAGTTGTGAAACACCAGCTCCACCTGCTCCCCGCCCATTTTGGCCACCAGGCGCGTGGCCTCTTCGCTCCGCGCCGAAACCACCACCACCCACAAACTGCGAACCAAACCACCGCTGTCCCCGCCCCGGAAGCGCAGGAGGATTTCCGAAACCATCTGGCTGGCCCACAGATCCCCGGAGGACGCCTGGGACATGGAAATGGGCGCCAGCTCCACGCGGGGATACATGACCAGCACCTTGGCGGAAACCAGGTCCAGCACGACCTCCAGCACCAAATCGTCGTCCACCAGAAGGCGGGCCATGAGCTGCGGGAGCAACAGCGGCTGGGATAAAACCTCAAAGATTTCCCTGGCCAAGCCCGTGGCCGGAGGTTCAGCGCCCCGCTTGCGCCGCACCACCACATGGGCCGGGGCACAGGGCAACCTGCCCAGAAAACGCGGCAAGCGCTCGGCACGGCTCTTGGCGCGGTTTTGGAGGGCCTCAATGCTGGGCAACTGCAGCCGGTAAGTGGTCTCGCCGCCGCCGGTGTACTCCGCAAGCTCGAAAAAACCCTGCTGCCAGGCCAAGCAATCCAAAAGCCTCAACCTTGCCTGGTAGTCCAGGAAGCGCTGGACCTCGCCGTGGGTGAGGTTGGCCCGTTCGGTAAGCAAACGCTCAAGGGAGGTAGAGGAAGCGCGCCGCTCCTCCAGCAGCCTGGCGAGCTGTACTTCATCCAAGAGCCCCGCCGCCACCAGCATCTCCCCCACCGAGCGGCCATCCCCAGGGGAAAACACCATGGTGGGTTCGCCCCGGCGGAACACCAGCACCACCACCTGCCCGGAATCCAGCTCGCGCATGGAAAGCCGCAGGTCCCGCTTGGCGGCCCGGGCCGCGTGCAAAAGCACCGCCGGCGGCAGCACCGCCAGCGAACCGCTCACCTTGCGGGGAAGTTCCTCGGCCAAGTTCCGGGGCGGCCACAGCAAGCGTTCCTGTGCCATGCTCTGTTATGTTCCCACACCCGGCGGTCCAGCGCAACTCGGCCTTGCGTGGCAAACTAAGCCTATGGCGTGGACCTCTGTAGGCAAGCACAACCCCCGTGTGGCGGCGTTGCGCAGCATCGCTCAAGGCAAGGACGAGCACCGCACGCTGGTGGACGGTTTGAAACTCATCCGCGATTTATGGCGGCGAGGCCTTTCCCCCGAAGCGGTTTTTGCCTCCGAGGAGGTTGCGCAAGCGCTAACCCATGATCCCGAGCTTGCAAGTCTTTCGGCCAGGGTCCCCTGCTTCCAGCTCCCCGCTTCGGTGTTGGAGCGCCTGGCACCCACCCAGCACACCCAGGGCGTGGTGGCCGTGTTTCCAGTGCCTCACTGGGAAGAGCCTCAGGGGGACCTCATCGTGTACTTGGATCGCGTGCAGGACCCTGCCAACGTGGGCGCGGTGGTGCGGGTAGCCGCAGCGCTGGGGGCTTCCTCCGTGGTTTGCTCGCCGGGTTGCGCCAACCCCTTTTCTCCCAAGGCGCTGCGGGCCTCCGCCGGAACAAGCCTGTTTTTCCCCGTGCTTCGCGACTTTCCATTTACGCGGCTTCGGCACTGGACCAGCAACCGCTACAGCTGGGTAGCTGCCGCGGCTTCCGGTGGCACGCCGCTTTCGCAGTGGCAACCCCAGCGGCCGTTGGTGCTCGCTTTAGGCAACGAGGGCCAGGGTTTGGACCCCGAGCTTGCCGCTGGCGTGACCCATTCGGTAACCGTCCCGCTGGCCCACGGGGTGGAGTCCCTGAACGTGGCCGTAGCCTGCGGGATCCTCTTGGCCTGCCTCACCGGGGCTTGCCACACCGCCTATACTGGGTAAAGGAGGAGGAAGCCATGATCCGCCACCGTGACATCGAGCAACTGCAAAAGCTTTCTCAAGCCCCCGGAAACACGCTCACCGTTTACTTGGACGTTGACCAATCCAAACCCGCCAACCGCAAAAGGGGCTTCGAAACCCAGCTTAAGGACATGCTCAAGCAGCTCATCGCGCAACACCCCGGTGACGAGGAACTGGTAACCACCGCCCAAGAAGTGGAGGACATCGTCAAAAGGGTCGAACCCACCGGCAAAACGCTGGTCCTCTTCCGCCACCGGCGCCTGGGCTTTACCTTCCGCAATGTACTCAAGCTTGCCCTTCCCCCGGCAGCGTACTGGACCCGTGGGGCCATGCTCCGCCCGCTGGTGGAGGCGCTGGATGAGTACGAGCGGTACGCGGTGGTGCTGGTGGACTCCCAACGGGCCCGGTTGTTCACGGTGTTTCTAGGCGAGATCGAGGAGCACAAGGACCTGGTTTCCTTCATTCCGCCGCGCCCGGACTCCCCCTCCTCCGACAAGCTTCGCTCTCAATCGCGCATGGAGCGCCACCATGATGAAAGCGTTTCCGCCCATGTGAAAACTGTGGCCAAGGAGCTCTCCCGTCTGGTGGACGAGCTGGAGGTGGACCGCCTGGTTTTGGGCGGCAACAACGAAGTGGCCAACGCCTTGGCCCGCTTGCTTCCCAAGCGTCTCCAGGGGCGCCTGGTGGAAATCCTGCCTCTGCCCATCAGCGCCACTCACGAAGAAATCCTGCAGCGCACCGCGGAGGTTCAGGAGCGGCTGGAGCGGGTGGCGGAGCTGGAGCTGGTGCGGGACCTGCTGCGCGAGGTGAGGAAAGGCGGGCGGGCAGTAGCCGGGCTTCCCGCCACCTTGGACGCCGTGAACACCAAGCCGGTGTGGAAGCTGGTGTATGTCCGGGGTCTCTCGGTGGAAGGCCAGGAGTGTGGTGAGTGCGGGGGGTTGTTCACCATGGCCGAAGAAAAATGCCCGCAGTGCGGCAACACCCTGCACCACGTCAAGGCCTTTGTGGATCGCCTCAGCCACCGGGTCATTGAAGCCGGCGGCAGCGTGGAGGTGGTGAGTGGGCCAGCCGCCGAGACCCTGCGACAGGTGGGCGACATTGCCGCCATCTTGCGGGGCTGAACCCGGTTTGTACCCGGCCCAAAGCCTTTTGCAGCCGTAGACCGTGCCGTTTTTGTCAATTAAACTTCACCCGGCGCCGGAGTGGCGGAATGGCAGACGCCGGGGACTTAAAATCCCCTGTCCGAAAGGGCGTGCGGGTTCGAATCCCGCCTCCGGCACCACATTTTTCCGCCGTAATTGCACGGATTCCGCGTACCCTGGGCGCAGCGTTGCCGGTGTCTTAGAGACGTTCACTAAGCAAAGCGCCTTCCCTGAAGACACACATCACCCGCAGCGGCCGAAACGCTCGAAAGCACGTGGCAGCCGCAGCGGGTGTCGCCAGTAGAAAAAGGAATTAGCCTTCCAGCGGCGGCAGCGAGTAGAGGATGTACTCCCCCTTAAACGGCACCAGCACGACCCGCTCGTGGGCCTTCAGCACCTCCGGATCGGGCCAGGGCTTGCCGTCCTTGGTCACCGGGCGAAAACCCCAAGGCAGATCCGCCTCTTCCGGCGCCAGCCACTCGGGGAGGATGAGCTGAGGCGTTTCCTCTTCCTCCGAGATCAGCTCAAAAGAAACCTCGGAGCTGGGCTTGCGGTCCAAGACCTTGGCGCCAGCGGCGTCCTTTTGGGCCTCAGCCACCTGCTCGTCCACCAGGTCCATGAGGGCATCCCGGGCCGCTTCCAGGTACTCCTCGGGACCCTCCAGATCGGCGTACACCGCCAGGCGGTACACCTTGCCGTCCAGGGCATCGGAAGAGCCCAGCCAGGCTTCCACCGTGTTTTTCGGGTCGTCCTCGGGCTCCAGGGTCACGTTTTGCCCAAAAACCCGGTCCCGGGCGGCCAAACCTGCCAAGAGCTCCTGGGCGCTGGTCCCCGGCAGCTCGATTTCCCATTCGTGTTCAAGTTTTGCTGTCATCCTTCACTCCCACTCCAGCTCATTTCCGGCTAGAGATAGCGAAGTGTAGCCCAACCCATGCCCCAAAGCAAATTGCTGAGGAAGGTGCCGGGGCCAGAAGAGCACCCCTAGTGCAAGCTCCGCATTGGTTTTCCGAAAACCGCGCTGAATGGCAGCCTACCAGAGTTTTGAGGGTCGGAGTTAGAGATGGGGGAAGTCCAGGCGCTGGAGGGGTCGCAGGCGGATTTCCCGGCAGGCGATGGCTTCGGCGGCGGCAAAGGCGCCGGGGACCGTGGCCACGTAGGGGATACGGTGCTCCAGGGCACCCCGGCGGATGAGGTGCCCGTCCTGGTGCGCGCGGCCACCGGTGGCGGTGTTCACCACCAGGTGGATGTCGCCGTTGACCATGAGGTCCACCACGTGCGGGCGCCCCTCGGAAACCTTCCTCACCTCCCGGGGAGAAAAGCCCGCCTCCCGCAGCACCGCAGCGGTCCCCTTGGTGGCCAGCAAGCCAAAGCCTAGCTCCTGGAAGCGAGAGGCCAAAGCCGCCGCGCGGGGCTTGTCAGGGCCCGCCAGGGAAAGAAACACGTTCCCCTTTTTGGGCAAATCCAGGCCCGCTGCCAGCGCTGCCTTGGCAAAGGCCTCACCGAAGCTCGCCCCCAGCCCCATGACCTCGCCGGTGGAGCGCATTTCCGGGCCCAGAATGGGGTCAGCTCCCGGGAAGCGATCAAAGGGAAACACCGGCATCTTTACGGCTACCGCTTGCGGTTTGCCGTCGCCCAATCCCAACTGCTTGAGCTTGGTGCCACAGCAAACCCGCGCGGCTACCGCCGCCCAGGGGACGCCGGTGGCCTTGGAAACAAACGGCACCGTGCGGGACGCCCGGGGGTTGGCTTCCAAAACCCAAACCTGCCCGTCCTTCACCGCCAACTGCAGGTTCAAAAGGCCCACAACCTGGAGCTCGCTGGCCAAAAGCCGGGCCACCCGGCGAATTTCCGCTAAAAGTTCCAGCGACAAAGACGAAGCACCCATGACGCAGGAGGAGTCTCCGGAATGGATGCCCGCTTCCTCCACGTGCTCCAAAATCCCGGCAATGGCCACGCTTTCCCCATCGGCCACCAAATCCACATCCAGCTCCAGGGCCCGCTCCAGAAAGCGGTCCAAAAGCACCGGGTGTTCCGGCTCGGCCCGCAGCTCCCTCTCCCAAACGCTTCTCAGCTCGGCAGCCGAGTACACCACCTGCATGCCCCGGCCGCCCAGCACGTAAGAAGGGCGCAGCAAAACCGGGTAGCCAAGATTGGCGGCGGCCCGTTCGGCTTCCGCCAAGCTGATCACCGTTTCACCTTCCGGCTGATGCAGGCCAAGCTTTCTCACCACCGCGGAAAACCGCTGGCGGTCTTCAGCGAGGTGAATCGCTTCCGGAGAGGTACCCAGGATCCTCACCCCGTGTTGCAAAAGCGCCCGGGCAAGCTTGAGCGGGGTCTGGCCCCCAAACTGCACCAGAACACCGTGAGGCTTTTCCTGCTCAATCACTTCCAGAACGTCTTCCAGAGCCAGAGGCTCAAAGTACAGGCGGTCGGAGGTGTCCCAGTCTGTGGATACGGTTTCCGGGTTGCAGTTCACCATTACCGCGGCAAAGCCTTCCTGCCGCAGACCGGCCACGGCGTGGACGCAGCAGGCATCGAACTCGATGCCCTGGCCGATGCGCACGGGGCCGGAACCCAAGATCACCACCCGCGGGCGCGGGTCTTCCTCCCGCTCGTTGCAGGTACCGAAGCTGCCGTAGTAGTACGGTGTGGAGGCGGCAAACTCCGCAGCGCAGGTGTCCACCTTGCGGTAGCGTCGGCTCAAACCCTGAGCTCTCCGCAACGCCCGCACCTCCACTTCAGAAATGCCCGCCACCCGGGCAATGGTCCCATCCGCAAAACCCAACCGCTTGGCCTGCGCCAGCGCTTCGGGATCGGTGGAAGCCCTGGGAAGCAAGGTCTTTTCAGCCTCCACCAGAGAGGCAATTTTCCGCACAAAAAACGGGTCCCAGCGGCTGGCCTGGGCGACCTCTTCCACGCTCACGCCGCGCCGGAGGGCTTCCGCCACCGCCCAGAGGCGGTCCGGGTTGGGGATGCTGATGCGTCGGAAGAGGGCTTCGCTATCCAGAGCGCCAACGGAAGGTGGCGCAAGCAAATCGTCCCAGCCCCGCTCCAGGGACCGCACCGCCTTTAAAAGCGCTTCCTCAAAGGTGCGGCCGATGGCCATGGCTTCCCCCACCGATTTCATGGAGGTGCCCAGGGTGTCGGGAAGTTGGGGAAACTTTTCGAAGGCAAAGCGCGGGACCTTGACCACCACGTAGTCCAGCGCCGGTTCAAAAGCCGCCGGTGTGGAGCGCGTAATGGCGTTTTGGATTTCACAAAGCCGGTACCCCAGGGCCAGCTTGGCGGCAATGCGGGCAATGGGAAAGCCGGTGGCTTTGGAAGCCAATGCTGAGGAGCGGGAAACCCGCGGGTTCATCTCGATGACCACCCACTCCCCGTTTTCCGGGTTGACCGCAAACTGCACGTTGGCGCCGCCGGTCTCCACCCCCACCGTGCGCAAGCAGGTGGCCGCTGCGTCCCGCAGGACCTGGTACTCCTTGTCCGTGAGGGTGAGGGCTGGAGCTACGGTGATGGAGTCCCCGGTGTGAACGCCCATAGCGTCCAGGTTTTCAATGGAGCACACCACCACCACGGTGTCGGCCCAATCCCGCATGACCTCCAGCTCGAACTCCTTCCAGCCCTCCACCGAGCGCTCCATGAGCACTTCGCCCACCGGCGAAGCAGCCAGGGCTTGCCGCAAAGCCCCGGCAAACTCTTCGCGGTTGTACACCACGGCTGCCCCTTGCCCGCCGAGGGTGAAGGATGGGCGAAGGATGGCCGGCAGACCCACCAGCTCCAGGGCCCTCTCCCCTTCCGCCAGCGAATGGACGGTCACCGAAGGCAAGACCGGCAAACCCGCCCGGCGCATGGCCTCCCGGAAACGCTCCCGGTCTTCGGCGGTTTGAATGGCGGAAAGGGAGGCCCCTAAGAGCCGCACCCCCAGGCGGTCCAGCACCCCGCCTTTGGCCAGCTCCACCGCTACGTTGAGGGCGGTTTGTCCGCCCAGGGTGGGGAGCAAGGCGTCGCATTGCTCCTGTTCCAGGATTTGCGCCACGATTTCCGGGGTAATGGGCTCCACGTAGGTGGCATCGGCCCGCTCCGGATCGGTCATGATGGTGGCGGGGTTGGAGTTCACCAGCACCACACGCAAACCTTCTTCCTTGAGGGCCTGCACCCCTTGCACGCCCGAGTAGTCGAACTCGCAGGCCTGGCCGATACGGATCGGCCCCGCCCCCACCACCAGCACGTTGCGCACGTCTACCCTTCTCACCGCTTGTGCTCCCGAAAGGCAAGACACCTCTGCACGAACTGGCCAAAAACCCCCAACGCATCGTGGGGCCCCGGACCGGCCTCAGGGTGAAACTGAATCCCCTCGGCCCAGACCTCATGGGCCAGCAAGCCCTCCACCGAGCCATCGGTGAGGTTGACCATGGTCACCTGCACCTCCGACGGCAAGCTCTCCGCCGCCACCGCGTAGTTGTGGTTTTGCGAGGTAATCCACACGGCCCTGGTGCGTTCGTCCCGCACCGGATGGTTGGCGCCGTGATGCCCAAACTTGAGCTTGTAGGTGCGGCCCCCCAGCGCAAGACCCAAAAGCTGGTGCCCAAGGCAAATGCCAAGGATCGGAAGGCGCCCCAGGTTTTTCTCTAGCCACCGCACCGCGTGGGCCACCGCCGCCGGGTCTCCCGGACCGTTGGAAACCACCAGCCCGTCCAGGTCCTCAGGGATGTCGTCCAGACCACGCTTTCCCGGGATCACCAGCACTTCGGCTCCCGCCGCCACCAGCTCCCGCAAAATGGACGCTTTCACGCCAAAATCCAAAACGCCCACCCGCACCTGACCGGGGGGCACCCGCCGCCGCCAAGGACCCTCGGAAAAGCGCTGGATTTCACCGGTGCTCACCTCCTCCGTTAAATCCAAACCGTCGGTGGAACGGGCCTTGCGGGCCAAAGCTTGAGCTTGTGGGGCGTCCACCCCCGCCACCAACACCCCCGGCAGGCTGCCGTGCTGGCGCAGGTGAAGCACCAACGCCCGGGTGTCAAACCCGAAACCCACCGGCACCCCCGCTTGCGCCAAGAACTCCGGCAAGCTGGCCCGGGAACGCCAGGAGGAAGGCTCGGCCACCAGGTCCGCCACCACCAGAGCCGCCGCCCATACGTGGCGGCTTTCCCAATCCTCGGGGTTGGTCCCCACCACCCCCACGTGCGGGGTGGTCAACACCAGAATTTGCCCCCGGTAGGAAGGGTCGGTGAGCATCTCCTGGTAGCCGAACATGGAGGTGTTAAAAACCACCTCCCCGGAGGCTTCTCCCGGCCCATGCATGAACCCTTCGAACACACGGCCATCGGCCAGGGCTAAGTACGCTTTCTCCAAGGACCCCTACCCCTCCCAGTCGCGGGGAGACTACCGAAACTCCGTCTCAGGCACAACCCAGGGTCCCCAACCCACCGGGGGGCTAGGCAAAAACATCCTCCACCGGGGACGGTTCCGCTACAGCTTGCTGGGGTTGGGTCTTTGGTTGACAGTAGCCTGCTTCTCCAAGCAGAAGGTAGGCCTCTTTGTTGGCCGCCATAAAGCCCAGCTGAAGAAAAGCCCGCACTGCCATCACGAGCTGGTGGGCCAGGGCCACCGCGAAAATTCCAAGCCAATTGCTGACGGTAAACTCGGAGCGCACCAGGCCGAAAGCTCCGTGCAGGGCAACGACGGCCATGAAGAAAGCGGCATAGAGCGGGAAAAACAGCAGCGGATGCCGCAGCACCGAGCCCAGGGCCCGGAAAAAACCCCGCAACGTTTTTCTGTCCCCGTGACGTACCACGGCCATGCGCGAAAGCTCGTACGCTCCCCGCAGGGGCACGTAAAGCAAGGCAAACAGCAAGCTGCCAACCAGCACACCCACCACATCCCAGCGGGCATCGGCCTGATTTTCCGCAAGCTTGAAAAACCTCTGCATGACCACCCCACAAGCCCCGGCCGCCAGGGCGAACCCAATGAAAAACCAGAGAAAACTCCGGAAAAAAGGCCAGGCAAAATGCCGTATGCCGGTGAAGAAATCGCCACCGCGAGCGGCGCGGTCGCCGAATAACGAGGTGATGACGCCGGCGGAAAGCAGTACCTGCAATATTACCGTTGCAAAAAACGCCAAAGCCAGACCGGGACCAATCACCAACGACAGGTGGTTTTCCGGGCTTTTAGCAAAATCCTGCCAGACGCCAAACCACCGCCCCGCAATCACCTCCTGGGCAAACAAGGAATGACCCAGAGCGGGAGCAAGGCTTGCCCATGCCAAAAAAGAAAGCGCCAGAGCTCCAACGAGCGGCACCAGGTAAAGCACCAGCACCAGCTTGGGCCGCTTACTTGCCTGCCGCAAACCTTCGGAAAACACGTGAATGGATTTCATACTCACCCCAAAAGCCCCGCAAGGCTTAACACGTTTTGCACCCAAAACATGAGGTGCACCACCGCTTTGGCCACCGGTGTCCAAAAAGCTTCCACACACTTGCTGTTGTTGAGCCGGTTGCAATCCAAGGCCATGATATGATCGGGGTCTACTTCCGCGGAAACCAGCTCGGAAGGCGTGACGACTCCAATGACCGTCCACTTTTCCCGCCCGTCCCACCGGTGGCGCTGCCGGCTGCCATCGGCAAACACCAGCTCCACCTCCACCGGGTGCACAAACTCCCCCAGTCGTTCCAGCACCACCCGGGAACGGTACGGGGCTTTGTCTTCGCTGCCCTTCTCCTCCTTCTCGGCCGGTGCCAGCGTGGGCTCGCCGTTGCCAAAAACGTACCCCTTTTGCTTGCTTAGCTTTTTGCAGTCCACGCTGCGTACCCCGTAATCCAGGGCGGCCGGGGAATAAAAAGCTTGCGAGAAAAACCAGGAAAGGTCCTGCCCCACCGATTCCTGAAAGGACTTAATGAAATCTTCGCTGGATGGGTGGCGAAACTGCCACTCGCGGAAGAAACGCCGCATGGCCCGATGGAAAGCCGCAGGGCCCACCAGGCCCTCCAGGTTTTTGAGGGTCACAGCCGGCCGCGGGTAGGAATGAAAACCGTAAGTCCCGGGCCGAAACTTCCACGCTTCCCGCACCATGGGGTCGGAGTATTGCTCCGGGCGCAAAGGCGCGCGGTTGCTCTCGAAGGCCGAAACCTCCAAGCCCAAAAAACGCTGCTCCGCGCCGTACACCTCGTCCATGATGATCATGTCGTAAAAGCTGTTGATGCCCTCGTCCAACCAGGATTCTTCAAACTCGTTGGAGGCAATCATGCCCATCCAGTAGTTATGGCCAAACTCGTGAATGGTGACCCCTTCAGGCGAGCGAATTTCCCGAAAGAAAGGCAGGTTAAAAAGAGGGTGGGTGCCCAGGGTAATGAACGTCATGTACTCCATGCCGCCGGCCCCCATGGCGCCCCGGGGCGGATCCACCAGCGTAATGTGCGGGTAGGGATAAGCGCCCAGGCGCAGCCCGTACCCCCACATGGCCACCTTCACCGCCTCAAGGTACCGTTGCGCCTGGGCGCGGTTGGCCGGTTGCAGCAAGAGCGTAATGGCCACCGGAGAGAGGTTCAGCTCCTCCGGCGGCACACCCAAAAGCCTTGCCAGCTCTTGCTGTTTTTCTTTTGGCACATCCCGCTTGGGATCGAAGAAGTCCTCCACCACCACATAGCGCGGGTCGGCGGTCCAGGCAAAATCCGTTACCCCTTCCTGCACGAAGCGCGCAGTGACCCTGTCGGCCTCGACTTTTTCTTCAACCTTTCTTCCGGTAGCACCAATTTTTCCGGCGTAGCGGGCAGGCAAGATCACGGTCACATCGTAGTTGCCAAAATCGGCGTAAAACTCGCTGTGGGCGTGGTACTGATGGCAGTTCCAGCCGGCCTCTTTCCGTCCCCGCACACCAGCATCCTCGAAAACCGCAATTTTGGGAAACCACTGCGCGGCCAGAATGAAATCGCGGTGAATCCCGTTGCGGGCAAAAACCCGGGGGAGCCGGCCGTGGAAGTTGATCTCCAGCGCCACCGTTTCACCGGGTGGCAACGGCCCCGGCAACCGGTAGCGCACCACCGTGCGATCGTCGGGGTTGCCATCGTCGGGCTGCAGGAACTCTTCGGTTGGCTTTAAATCGTGGCCATCGGCGGTTTTGAGGCCGTCCACCACGATCAACCCCCACCCGTCCTTGGGCATGCCAATGTTCCGCAGCGATCCCCCGGACTCCCGGAAAAACGTGCTGCGGTCGTTGGCAAAGGCGTTCAAGTAAAGGTGAAACTGCAGCTCGTCGGTGGGCTGGCTGGCGGTGTTTTCCCAGCGCAGCATCTCCCTGCCCCGCAGGGTGCGGTCTTCGGGGTTCACCGTGACCTCCATGGTCACCTGGTACACCGGCGGCGGAAGGCGGTGCAATTCAAGCCCACCCTGCTGGGCTGCCACTGTGAGCAAAAGCCAAGCAACCTGGTGAAGCATGCGGTCCTCCTGGGGGTTTTTACGTTTTTGCTGGCCCCAGGGTTTTTGCCTTCTGGCCCCTGCCTTTACCCTCCAGCGTTTTTCTCACCTTCGCGACATCCGCACTTTGCAAAGCGCTGGGCTTTCGTGAGTATCATAGCCTTTGGGAGGTGCTCCCCATGCTCACCGACAAGACCTTAAATCCCCAGCAGCAGGCCATTCGCAAGGAAATGAGGGATTTCGTGAAGTCCGTGCCCCGGCAGCTGCTTTTGGACATGGACGCGGAAAAGGTGGTCTTCCCCCGGGAGTTCCTGCAGGAAGCGGGGCGGCGCAACCTTTTGGGGTTGCGCTTCCCGCAAGCTTACGGCGGTCGTGGTTTGCCTTGGACCGTGGAAATGGTGGCGCTGGAGGAAGTGGGGGTTCTGGGCACTAGCCTCGCTTGCCTGTGGTCGCTGGTTTCCATCGTGGGCGAGGCCATTGCGGTTTTCGGAACTGAGGAGCAAAAGCAGCGCTACCTGGTTCCCATGCTCAAAGGTGAGCTGGCGGTGGCCGAAGGGCTCACTGAGCCCCGGGGTGGCTCGGATTTCTTTGGCGCCACAACCACCGCTCGCCGCGACGGCAACAGCTTCATCCTCAACGGGCAAAAGCGCTTTGTGGTGGGTGCGGAAGGGGCGGATCTGTTTTTAATTTACGGGCGCCTGGCCGACGAACCCGACCCCAAGAAGGGGATGACCGCCTTCCTGGTGGAACGGGGGCCGGGCGTGGAGGTCCATCACGTTTACGGCCTCATGGGTACCCGCGGCGGAGGCACCGGCCGTCTGGTGTTTAGAGACTGCCGGGTGCCGGTGGAAAACGTGGTGGGAGGGGAGGCGGGGATTGGCCGGGGTACGGAGGTTTTCCATCAAATGATGATCCCCGAGCGGCTCACTTCTGCCGGTGGGGCCGTGGGCATGGGTCGCGCTGCCATCGAAATTGCCGCCCGCTACGCCCACCGCCGGCGAGCCTTCGGGCAAAAGATCCGCCAGTTTCAAGGCGTTTCCTTCAAAATTGCCGAAAGCCTCACGCTGCTCGACGCCGCCCGCGCCCTCAACCAGGGAGCAGCAGCAGCGGTGGATGTCGGCGAAGACCCCTCCCTGGTGCGGCGCTTGGTTTCCGAGGCCAAGATGTTTGCCACCGACACGGCCTGGACCGTCGTCAACCACGCCATGCAAATCCTCGGCGGCATTGGCTACACCAACATTTATCCGGTGGAACGGCTTCTGCGCGACGTCCGCCTCATTACCATTTGGACCGGCACCAACGAGGTCATGCGCGCAGTGATTCAGCACGAATTCTATCGGCAATTCCTCCAGCAAAAAACCGACGCCCGCGACTTGGAAGATGACGCCGCCGGCGCCCACTTTGTGGAGGAAAAAGTTTACGGGGACGAGGGTGCTTCGGAAAGCAAGCTGTAGTTTATGCACGGTACGCTTGTAAGCGGAGGTGTGGCGATACCCAGCCAAAACCCCGAATGTTCCGTCGCACCGCTTTTTTGCGCGAGGAGGTTTCCCAAGGCATCGTAGCTTGCTCCCGTGAGCCTGTTGGTCGCCGCATTCGTGTCAAGTGTCCGCTTGTCGTAGCCGATGAGGTTGCCAAAAGCATCGAAGGTTTGAACTTGTCACTGACCTCAGCTCCCGCAATTCGTGGTACCCGGGTTTGGCACTTTCAGCCAATTGCTCGCGAACCTCTTTCTCTGGGTCGCTCCGCGGATAGCCTTCTTCGGTATTCGCCCCCTAATAGCCGGAAAAAAGGAAACACAGGCACCATCACGCAGCCGTATGGCTTCGGTGCCGGCTCGGGATCTCTTGCGGTTTCGCCCGAAAAAATTGTGGAAAGGCACTCAACTACGGCATCCCTCAGCGAACACTCGGGATAATCCTCGGACTCAAAGCGAATATACCGCCCGCGCCAAAACACGGCAGCTGCCTCTCTTCCCACGTATAATTCGCACTCCCCCGATTTGGTAACAAAATGCCACCGTTTCAGAATAGGGGGGTGTTCGCCAGATTCATCCCACCACTCGGGCGGAGGGACATTTTCCACACATCCAACCTCTACACGAAGTTTCTCCGCTAAAGCTAACAACTGAGCATCCGGCACCGCGGTTTTCCCTGCCCAGTCCATATCTCCCCTCCAAAACCGCTAGACACAGGCACCACCTTCTACAGGCGGTCCAACGAGTGAGCTCGGCACGGAGCTGGAGCCGTGAGGGGTGGTTCCTGGCCCGCATCTTTCTTAATTAACCCTAAGAAACTTTACACGAGCCGTTTTCCACGTTCAGCCAAAAGCCCACCCCACCATGCTGCAGACATTCGAATGGCACGTCACCTTTCACCTCGGGGCGGCCGAACAGTGAACGAGAAAACAATCGGATCAGAGCATCCTTCCAGCGCAACCGCCACGTCCTCCGACCATAGAACTACTCGAAACTCAAAAGAATCGTTCGTAAAGTAGAGATCGTGAGCTAGCCCTGCCAGCGCCTCTATATTGGTAATGTCGATTCCATGAACCATCGGGACCTTGCCCTTGAGAAAGCGAGATAAAAACCGTTCATTGTCCTCCCTTTTCTTTGCCTCCCAGATTGCACGCGTAACACCGAACCACTCTATCAAAAGGCGAACAACTTCCGTGAGCGCAGTCTCAAATCCTTGAAAATGCTCTTCATTACTCAGGCGCCTAGCCCAACCAAAATCAAAGCTCCCTTGCGAAAGGATGTTCCTCATCTCCACCGCCATGGTCCCCCCCGTCTAAGCCAATCCAGCCAGTTGAAACGTCCTCGCCCAAAATTGGGATTTTTCGGACCAAAATGGTACCGTGGGTGCTTGCCCCCAGGAAGATATGGACCGTAATGAAGGTGAGGGTCCAGGTTTCCGTGTGGCGGGTCCACGGTAACATCCCACCTGGTTCCATAACCGCTGATTTCCAGCAACGCGAAAGGACCGCCAACGAGCGCTAGGCCCACCCAATAATCTCGGCCCAACCCCACCCAGGGCTCGCTCCTTCTGGCCACCTCCTGCAACACCGCCAACGTCTGCGGGGAGTTTCTCGAAACCCAGAGGTTCCCCCTAATCGGAGGCGCGAGCAGCCCTATCATCACATCGCTCGTCATTCGCGGCTCACCAAAACACGTGTCGCTGGCCACGTATCGGTCGATGTACATCTCCACGCTGGCAATCCACACCCCGGGAACCCCCACCCCCAGCCTCCCCCCGGGCCACGGCTTTTCAAACACGTCGACAAACTCGTGAAACGTCCGGCAATCAGGATCCTCCAAATCCCCGGAACAGTACCCGTCTCTCTCCTGAGAAACGTTCCCACCGCCCTCTTGCTGCGCCGCCAAACCCCACGGGTCCACGAAATTGACTGGGTTCCCACTTACTTACGCGAAAAGATTAAAGCTCTGCGGAGAAAACACATCCCCACGCACGAGGTCGGGGGAAAGGAACCTCGCCACCTGCGGGAAGTACCAGCGAGCGTGCAAGAAGTACAAATCATCGGTGTAGGTGCTGGCCGTGTCTTGATGCTCCAACTCGTACCCCGAAAACCAGCTCCCCGAAAGCCCCGTCGTGGCCGCAGGAAGACCAAAGGGGTAAAAGTCGTTCCTGGCTACCAGCTTCCCCGAACTGTCCGTAATCTTTCGTGGGCTGCTGACGGAATCCAAATGCATTTATTGCATCTCAAAAGCGTAACTGAAGACCGTTCAAGAAGATCTTTCCAACGCCCTTCCTCCCGCCAATGCAATATGAGAGACCCGCGTAAATCCTCGATAACGGAGAACGCGTTCTTCCTTTCGCGAAAATCACAATGGCACCCTGGCCTCAC
>NZ_JMFG01000014.1 GCF_000687145.1 Thermoanaerobaculum aquaticum | reverse complement strand
CCCCCACCGCCGCCGCCACCTCCACCGCCGCCGGTGGCCGTCACAGTCAATGTCCAGGGCCCGGAAAGTTTTTCGCCACAGTCATTCTTTGCGTTAATGCTCCAGGAATAGCTGCCCGCCGCTAAATCGACAACGCACGTAGTTGAAGTTATGCCGTTGCAGTCAGGAAAAGGGATGAACACACCCCCAGCGGTGCTCCCGACCGAATATGTAAGATTTGTCCCACTCGGAGGAGTCCACGTTAGGGTAATCGTACCCGCTGGGACGCTTGCACCGTTGGCCGGAGTCACCGAGGTAATCGTTCCCGGGGGCACGCAGTTTGTTACCTGAAATTCCGCAGTCCGGGTAATGGTAACCGAATCCTGCCCGGACGTTGAGCTAGCGGTGGCCGTGAGGGTGAGCGTATAAGAACCAGCGCCGAGCCCCGTAAGGGTAACGGAGGCAACCCCCGCCTGCGCAGAGCCCTGAATTGGCTGTTGGTTGGTACCGTCAGACAACGTCCACGTGAAAGAGGGTGTGTAGCCCGAAGCCACAACAAAGCCGGCTTTCGCTGTAATGGGTTGTGACGAAAGGAACGGTGGCGTGGTGTTCGTTCCCTGAACCAGCGTGAGCTCGCTCACGGAGAATGGTTGTGAGTCAATTTGGAACTGGTAGCAGGAATCGTAACCCGCTCCCGGTGGGAGGGTGCTGTCCAGACAGGCGGGATCGTCCGTTTGGTCGGGTGTATCGTGAGCATAGTGCACTCGGACAGAGACGGTGAAGCTCCCGCGCTGAGCTAGGGGTAGATCGAAGGTCAAACCTGCACCGCTGGCGGAAGTGGTGTCCGGTTTTACGACCTGCCAGTCCGCACCGCTAGGATGCCCGGAAGAGTATGGATTATCTGCGCTAAGGGTAAGCGTGTCGCCCGTTAGAAAGTTGCACGATTGTGTGCAAGAAACGCCGTTTACCTTTGTCACCTCAGCTTTGGCTTTCGGGTTATCGCACACTTGAAGTTGCTTTGTGCGAGGCGGTGTTTCAGTGGCGGTGTCATAGACCGTTCCCGAACTGTCCTCCACCGTAAGGTCAAACTGATAAGTTCCAGCAAGATTGCTTGGGAGCGGATAGCTACAGACGTTATTTTGCCACGTGCAAGCGTAAAGGCTACGGGCCTGGTCACCGGGCTTCTTCACGAAGAGTTGAGGATTTTGCCAGGGACCCGTAGAGGTATTCGTTACAGGCACTAAGTCGCCGGGGAAGACAGCCCCACCCGCACCCAAGGTGCAACTGGAACTAGGGACTGAGAGATTTGGGGACGGGACACTTTGCAAGCAGGCGCTGGACACCGACACAACATCCCCAAAGGCGAAAAGCGAGCGACTGACAAAAGGCTGGCCAGCCACGTTAAATACTGCCACGGCTGTGGCCGACGGCTGGAAAAAACCACACGTCGTGGGGACGTAGGTGAAGGGCTCTAGTGCCTCGAGAAGGGTTGGGGGATTTGAGGGATTGCCCACCACCATATAGCCGAAGTAGCGCTCAAGGCCAACCACAAGCAATGGGCCGCGCGCTGCTATTTGAACTGGTGGCCGGTTGCTGAAGGAAAGCGTGCTGTGCCAGCGGTACTCCCAGAGATAGGATAGCTGCGGGGCTCCCGCCAGGTCCCACCCGTACACGAGCTCGGTTGTGTTGTCAGCGACGTAAAGCTTTGCTCCCTCCTGGTCAAGGCCCCAGGGCCCTTTAAAAAGCTTTGGGTGGGTTGAGCTCCGCCACCGGGCCTTCGGGACTGGCAGCTGGGGGTTACTGACGTCAATAAGGGCAGCGTTGGAATTTGTTTTGACGATCAACCAAGGCAAACCCCCGGCCTCAAAATAGAAATAAGTTGGGTTGCCCTCGCTAATGAGTGGGAAGTCGTCAAATCCCGCGGGATCGCCCGCTCGCCCAATAGGAATTCGGGCGCCGGAAAGGGAGCTAGCTTTAACACTTGCCGGGTCTACCTCGGGCGAGCTTAGAATGTAAATGTAAATGGAGTTGTCACCAGCAGTCAGTTGTTGTGGATTGAGCTTTTGACCAACTAAATACACGTTGCCATTTTGGGAAAAGAGAAGAGTATTGGTGTAGGTGTATTCGGCGAGGGCCTCAACCGGATTATAGCCTCGCTGGGTGTAGGTGCGTGTTTGCAGGTCAAAGAAATCCCAGCCCGCAGTGAAAAGCGACACAACCGCGTAGCGGAAGGAGTCCAACACCGCAACATGCTGAACGTGGGGAATAAGGTTCGAGTGGGTCCCCTCGCCACTGACATTCCAAGGCAACGGTATAGCGGCAGGGGTCAATAGCTGAGGGCTCATCGGATTGTCGAGCTTAAAAACTTCCAAATGGTTGTAGTGCGCGTTGATACCGAGGAGAGAGCCACCATAGGAGACGGTGGTGAGGAACCGTGAACCATGGGCGTAGTAAGCCGTTTCGCCGGTACTAGCACACACGCTTTCCAGTGTATAAGGGCCACCATAGCAACCCTGCGCGAACACGGGGGGTACGCTAAGCCAAGGGGTTAGTACTAGAAGGATAAAGGCGAATATTCCTCGACGAGGCATGGTGTTCCCTCCCGCCTTTCATTATGATGAGTCGTCTCTCTCGCGTCAATGCACGAGGGTGAGGAGCGTCACAAAAAGAAGGGCGGGCCGAGGCCCGCCCTAAGGCAAGAGCTAAAGAGTGCGCTAACGGATCAAGACACCGTCAGCCGGGGCTCCAGAATACGTGTTGAGGTCAGGCAGAATGTCGCCACTGAAGCAGTGGTAATTGCCGAGAACCGCCGCATCCAGACCCGCCGAATAAGAGCCAAAGGTGTATTTGACGCCAACCCAAGCTTGGTATTCTTGCGACCACGTGTTTCCAACCTTACGAATAGATGGGTCGAAGACCAGGAGCGCCCAACCAGCCGGGGCCGGCAAGCCACTCCAGTTGGCCTGGTTAAAGGGAACCTTCTGGGTTTCCAAAGGCAAATTGTTGGGCTCAGTGCTCTCAAAGCCCGAAGGTCCGCCGGTCCGGCTCTTGCTGTTCTCATTCTCGTCGAAAGCGTAATAAACGTAACCACGGTCTGCGACATAGAAGTACTCGCCGGCGTCAACTACACCGTTACCGTTCAGGTCAATCCACTGCCGGTCGTGGTAGTTCTTCCACACGATCACGTCGGTCGAGAAGCCAGCCTCTGGGATATTGAAGTAGCGGAACGCAAAGGCTGTAGCGAGAGGCTCGCGATAGTCAAGTCTGCCACCGCCCAAACGGCTCTGGTAGAACGTGCGACCCGTCCAATCCACGTCGGCTTCGAGGTGCACAGCTGGAATAGCTTCGGAGTAGTTAGCAGCAGAATTAAGGTAGAGGAGATCCCCAATCAAAACGTTGTCAAACTCGGCATCAGTGGTCCAGTAGTTGTTGTCAGTCGGGAATCGCAGGCTGCACTGGGCAACGGTGTCAACGGTTACATAGAAGAACACCGGCCTGTTGGTAATGGTTTGCCAGTAGGGAGAGCTCGCCGGGTCGCTCACACCACACCAGTTCCACTGCGGGTAGTTCCTGATAGCGCTTTGCAGGTTACCGGTGATTGTCGGTCCCAGCGAGCTCAGGTCACCGTACGGGAAGTTGCAGCCAGTGAGGTTTGCGGTGTCATAGTCATCAGGAGTCAGACCGCCGGGATTCACGCAGTTTGACGAGGGGCCCCAAGAAGGTGCAGTAGGACCAGTGTCAACCCCAGGAATGCCGTTAAAGTTCGAACTTCCTACCCTGGTATCGAAAAACCCGACCGGCGACGTCCCGGTGTCGAAGTAATCGAACCGCCCAGCCAGCAGGTCGCGGAAGTTGATTGACCACACATCGTAACCCGAAAGCACCTCATCGAAGTCCACCACCGCTGCCGACCGCGCGGTCCAAACCGTGACGTGAATGAGCTGAGCGGTCTCGGAAACGTTGGTGATCGTCAAGATGGTGGTGTAACCGTTGGGGTCCGGAACGCCAGCAGACGTCAAGTCCACAACGGCGTACGGAACCAAAATGGTTGCGGCAGGGACGTAGTCACGCGCACAGAAGTTCGCGTAAGCGACCCCGCCGGCAAGAGCCAAAAAAGAGCAAATAGTGCCAGTACTTTTTTCATTCCTACTCCTCCTTTCGTCTAACTAGCGAGATGAAACCTCTTTTCCTCAACCTTGGCCCGACAACACTCGCCACTACTCAACGCACCACCTCCTTCGCCGCAATCTAGGGCCGGTTTCCCGCCCCTATGCTTCTGAGTCATTAAGCTAAGCCATCCCTCCCCCGTTGTCAAGTCCCCCCTTGGTTCCCTAGCGGCTAGGTTTACCATCTTAGAACATCTTAGAAAATCGCAACCGTGAAAGAGGCAACAGATTCGCCTAATACGTGCAAGTCGAGCGGCTTAAGGCTAAAGCCCCCTCCCTGCCAGAAACTCGAGGACGGGCACCCCTCATGCGCCGTTAACCGAGCGAGAACAGAGCCGCCGGTTTGAGCGTTTCTTATCTCTCCGGGCGTAGGTCTGGACAGCTACCTACTCTTCCTTCCCTTAGCCCCAGGACCCAATCTGGACCCACCGCTGCTGCGCGCTCCCGGAACCAACCACTCTATTCACTACCAATCCGCTTTGCTGAAGAGCGCCACGCCGCTAGGTTCGGTCATACGTCGGAAACCCCTTGCGCAGGTTGCGGACGCTCTGTCTTACTTTGGCTATCCTGAATAAGCTTCCCCGCGATTACGTTGTCTTCCGATGCACCTTGAACACAAAAACTCCGCCGCCCTCTTGTTTCTGCTCTTTCGGCGCGCCCATCAGGATGAGTTCAGACCTCTTATCACCGTCGAGATCGGCAATTCGCACGTCGAAAAGATCCGTGTTCGTAAAAACAAGTTCGGGGGATCTCTCTTCCAGCCATTGCCCGTCCGCACCCTGAAGAAGGACCAGGACCTTTCCGGATGGGAAGATAATCACAAGGTCATTGCGACCATCGCCGTCGAGATCACCCAACGCCACCCCCTTGGGGTTCTCAAAATAAGCTGTGGTCTTCCAGATTAGTTCGCCTCTGCCAGGGATTGCAAAACGACCCTGGCGATCATGGAAATGATAGAGAGCACACGCCTGCGCAGGCTCTCCCTGCTTCATCGGGTGAAACTGTTCGAAACAGTAGACCACATCACGAGCTTTCGCATCGTCCACTTTCCCCGCAGCGACACTAAAAACGAACGCGTCAAACGGGAGCGCCTTCGAGGCGAGAGGTTCCCAGCTTTTTGCGCCCCCAAGATTTTTGAGTATAAGCCTCGCCTCCCCGGCTTTCCTCGATGTCAAAAGCAGCTCCGGGTATCCATCACCATCTAGGTCATGGGCGGTTAGCCAGTCGCTGTGGCCTGAATCCGGAAGCCCTTCGTTGCCGCCTAACTTCCAATCTGTTGGGAGATTAAGGACAACGTTGACCAACCCACTTCGCACAAGCTGTCCCTTACCAATATCAACATCCAGCTCGGCCTGCGTTGCCGCGTCCAGCCGGCCATCTTTGTTGAAATCCGCAACCACGACTGCCCGCGCTGTGACCGCACCATTTCCCCTCGGCAAACGCACGGCGCGCTCGAAATTGCCCCTTCCGTCGCCATACATCACAACAGTATCTCCAAAATGAACGGCAAGTACCAGGTCGCGATGCCCATCACCGTCGAAATCAGCGGCCCGAATCGATCCATAGTCAAGCTTGACATCCCGCGGCCACACACAGAAGCCCCAAGGAATCCACTCTCCAAAAACAGCCCCCTGAAGCATGATAACCGGCTTGCCGTTTCCACCACGGGGGGGTGGCAACACCAGGTCAAGCTTTCCGTCCCCATTCATATCGGCCACGTCGAAACTCATCTGCCATCTGCCACTACTCGGCAGCCCCTTCGAAAGGCTTTCGAATTGCACACGATCGGTGAAAACTAAATTGGTGTCTGGCTGGTCAGCGACTAGAAACACTGTACGCAGGTACTCTTCCAGTGCCTGCCTTTCCGCCTCTCTATACAAGGAATCCAACCATGCCTCATGTCCTGGCGACTCAGGATCCTCGATTGGCAGATTCCGAACAAGATAAAAAGCGTCATCTTCGCCAACAAGCTCGTACACCCCCTTTACCGGACCTACCAGCCTAACCCTACCTTCCCGGGTCACGTGCGCGAACTGCTTGGGAATGCGTATGATCTTGTAGTACTCGCGGGCCCAGTCGTCATAGCTCTGGCCCTGCGAAGTAGGCGGATTTGCCTTCTGCACAGCAGGACTTTGGTTCTCCTCCCCACCAAATGACACCCCTAGACATCCAACTGCGATAGTGACCACTGCACACAACCCAGCGAGCGCCAAAAAACCTTTTTGCCTCAGAAGCCGAGCATTTGCCATCATCCTTTTCTCCTTGGGCCCGGTTCCTAACACCAGGCCTCCACGGTTCAATGATGCACACCGCATGCCAACCTTGCCCACCCCCCTAGAACCTACCCGACCCTTCGAATTCGGCGGGATGAAACGGGCCACCGGTGAAATCTCGGGCAACCATTTGCCCGCCACAGGCAGGGCCCCCATGAGAAGGACTACCCGGGCAACTATAAAGAATTTGCAAAAGCCGCTGCCAGGAGCTAGATTAACAATGTGAATGAGGGTCGCCTTGCCACGGCACCGGGTAGGCTAATCCGCCAACATCGGCTTGAGCGCCAGCTCACCCAGGCTCAGCTTGCGCGTCAAATTGGCATCTCCCAATCCGATCTGTCGCGTATTGAAAAGGGTGAGTATCGCGTCCCCTTGGACCTACTCTTTCGCATCCTTCAGGTCCTCGAGCTCACGCTGGGGGAATTTTTTGGTGAGCTAAATCACAGCCCCTTGACACCAGAGGAGCAAAAGCTGCTAAACTCGTTTCGAGCGTTATCCGCTGACGGTCAGCGGGAGGTATTGGATTTTGTGGACTTCCTAAAAGAGCGGGAGGGGCGTTAATGGCAGCCACCGAACGATACCTTCGACTTACCGCGTTGGGACAAAAGACATTTACTCGTGGGCACTTGGAGCTTGCCCTCCGGCTATTCTCGGCCGCCGAAGAGGAGGCCCGCAAGTCTGGGGACCGGGAGCTCGCCGATCGTGCCTTTTGCAACCGCTGCGTGGTGCTTTTGGAGCTCGATCGCCTCGATTCCTCCGTGGGCGAGCTCAAGCACGTGCTCATGCGCTCCCGGGATCCCTTCACCTCCTGGATGGCCGCGTATTACACCGCGCAGGTGTACGAAGCCGAGGGCAATTTGGAGCGAGCCCTCGCTTACGCCCGCCGTGCCCGGGAGCTCTCCGAGGTTTGCGGCGATGAGCGCACCAGGTTCCACTCGGCAAACCAGCATGGCGTGTTGGCCTTACGAAAATCTCAGTTTCCCGAGGCTGCCGAATCGTTTTCAATCGCACTACAATTGGCACCACACGTAGGCGTGGACCGCTTAGCTGTAGCGATCGCCCGGGATAACCTCGGCTACTGCCTCATGTGCATGGGGCAAAGCGAAGAGGGCTTGGCGCTTTGTCAGGACGCCGCCGCCAATTTGGAAGCTCTGGGATCCCGCCAATACCTGGGTGAGGTGTACCAGGACCTCTGCTATGGCTACTTGCAATTGGGGGAGCTGGAGAACGCCAAACTTTTGGGTGAGAGGGCCTTGGCCTTGGCCCGGGAGTTCGGCTACGAAGACATTGAGCGCAACGTTTTGATGCTTCTGGCCGACGCCGCCCTAGACGCCGGTCAAGAGGATTTGGGGGACTTTTATTTGCGGCAGCTCGCCCGTTTCTACCCGGATTTTCGTGGCATGCAGCAGTTCCTGCGGGCCTTCAACGTCCGGGAAGTGATTAACTTGAAAGCGTGAGGTAGCCATGAAACGCATCCTTTTGGCGCTTGGTTTGGTCCTGTCCGGGGCTTCTTGGGCAAGCGATCCTGTCACCCTTGATAGAAATGGCGTCCTCTGGCGCCTCACCGCCACCGAGACGGGAACCGTGTTAGTGGGAAGTAAGGACGGGGTAGAGGTCGCACGCTCAATCGTTCCTTTCCCGCTCGGCCTTGATGGTCAAAGTGATTCGCATCTTCAGCTACTCGCTGACGAACTTACCGGGAAGGTAGTAGTTGCTTGGCAGCGCAATTGGTCACAAGATTACTCCGATTTGGTCCTGGCTGTCTGGAACAGCGGCAATTGGGAACGGGTTACCTACATTACGCGCGACGCCTCCGCGCACCCGCGCAACCCTGTCCTGAAGTTGGCACGTGCGACCTCGACGTATCCCAACCCCCAAAACCCGAGCAAAACTTTGACGGTAACGGAGAGTTTTGCGCTGCTTCTGTGGTGGCAGGGCACTGGCGACGGCGAAGGGGCAGCTTTGGCGGTCCTCAGGCTCACCGCGGATCCAAATGATGCAGAAGCCCTTTCGATTTACCCACTGGACACCGAACTGGGAGTTGGCTTGGCTTGCAACCAGCCCATCCCACCTGAGGTTGTAGCCTACCCGTCGTTCGGCGTGGAACCGGTCGGGCCCACCAGCCACATCCTAGTCGCAAGCCCGTCTTCTTGCCTCTTGTTTATTTTCCAGATGCGTTTCGAGCTCTCCCCACCACCGGAGACCAATGAGGATCAGGGCGGCCTCGGCGCCGTGGCAATGCGCCGGCGTCACACCCCGATCTTCGGCGTGCGCAAGGTGCTGCCGGTCACGCGGGAGCTGTCCGCCGAAGGAACCCGGGCGGTCCTGGGTGCCGATTTGCAGCCGGTGCTTTACCGGGTGGTGCCTGAGGGCGTGGAGTACACCGTGGCCAGCGACCAAGGTTGGTCGCCGAAGCGGCTTTTGAAACTCAGCGAAGGCGTAACTCTGGATCAGGCCATTGCCCTGGTGGAGAACCTGGCTCGCTAGGACAGCGTGAGACTTGCCTTTGGAACTTCAACAACTGGGGTTGTAGGCGATTCCTTAGTAGTTTTTCCTAGCGATCACCCAAAACCCCGAAATCCCGAGGCTTTCCCAGTCCACGCCTTTAACCTTTCGCAAGGCCCGAGCGATTTCTCTGGGAACCCCCGTTTCCTGCGGGTAAATCACGACGTCGTCCCAACCCCCGAGGTGTAAGAGGGTTTCGAGGCTTTTCCTGGTGAAGAAACGCAGGTGGGTAAAGCAAAGAAGCCCGATGGGGAGGTAGTCCCACCTGCCTTGTAGCAAATCCCAAACTACCGACCAGTGACCCACGTTTGGTGTGGAGAGAATCAAAACCCCACCAGGTCGGAGCCAACCTTTCGCCCGTTCCAAAAAGAGAAAGGGGTCCCGCAAGTGCTCGAAGAGCTCGAGAGCCAGTACTACATCAAAGGTTCCCTCGATCGGCACCCGTTCCACGTCGCCCACAACGACTTTCCACAAGCGCTTGCGCGCCTCCTCGGCAACTACCGGATTCAGCTCAACTCCCGTAACGCGACACCCGAGACGCGACTGCAAATACTCCCCCGTAAGACCCTTCGCACAGCCTATCTCCAAGATTTCCCGCGCTCCAGTCGGGATGAAGGGCACCACGTCCGACCGGGTTTCCCCGTAGTAGTCAATAAACTCGTGCACAAGGCCCACCCGTACGGTCGCCACCCGCGTCCCATCAACGCCTTCCTTCCAGTCTTTGCCCTTCCAAAGGGTGAGGGGACCCAACGCCTCTCTTGCTCTCTCTTCCTTAGTCGGTCGCCGAAGCCACCGGCTCTCTTCCTCTTCGAAACCCCTCAGCGTGTAAACGGGGGGCTGAGCGTTCACTTCGGCCAAGGTAAAGGGTGTCACACAGACCGCGCCCCCGCGAATTGCCGCGACCATTGCCTCAATTGTTCGTCGCAACACCAACACCCGCTCCGAGGACACCTCAAGCACCAGGTCTTCGTCGGAAACCCCGTTGCCAGCGAGGTGCCGGGCAAAAACAACATCGTCAGCCACCGCCGCGATCTCCCGGTGCCGCAAACGGAAAAGGTAGTCAAACTCAGCGTCTTGGGGTGGCTCAAAAGGCTCCACTACGAAAACTCGGGTCAACGATCACATCCTCCTTGCCAATCGTAGATCTAGCCTTGCGATCAAACGAGGTCCCTGGGAGCGCTTTGGCGACGACCAAAGAAAACCATTCCGCCCACAAAGAGTACCAGCGCAAAGGCCAAAGACACGGCCATTGCCCTCACGTTCGCCTCCCCGCCCAGGGCCAGCCTGAACACCTCTGTTACTCCCCACAGCGGGTTGGCTAAAAACACAACCTGCCACTGAGCAGGGACCACACGCACGGGGTAAAGGATGGGTGTCGCGTAGAGAAAAAAGCTCATGACCGTACTCGTCACCGGTACAACGTCCGGCAGGTAACTGCCGGCAATGGAAAGGAAGAGACTGCCACCCACCAAAAAAAGCAAAACCACCAGCAAACCCGCCAAGAGAAACGCTAAACCCGGTACGCCAAGTTCCCTTCGCACTAGACCCGCCACTACGAAAAGCGCCATCATGACCCCATGCCGTGCCAAAACGGCTAGCAGCTCAGAAAGCAGCAGCACGCTCAAAGGCACCGGAACGTGCTTGACCAGGCCGGCGTGGGCCCGGAAGACCCCGGCTGCCCGCACCCAGCCCTCCTGGAGCAGCAAAAACGGGATGAGCCCGGCCAAAAGCCAGAGAGCAAACGAGCCTCCAGCAGGAGCCAGGCCCCGCAGGCCCAGAAAGATGCCAAAAACCACTAAGAAAAGCGCAAACTGTAGAAGCGGCTCAAGGATCGCCCAGGCCAAACCCAGCACCGAGCCGGCGTAGCGAGCCTTTACCGCCCGCCCCGCCAGGGTGAGCACCAACCGCCGGTGCAGCCAAATTTCCCGAAAAAAACCCACCGCCACCTCCCCGCTAACGCGCCTATGCTAACCGCTTTTACCCTCCGAGCCCGGACCCTGAGCCCAACCTCCTCCTGCCCGCTGTTGCCTCACTCCAACCGCAACGGCAGGCCGGCTCTGGGGTTCTCGCTATAAAGATCGGCAACCCGTTGGGCCAGCTCGCGACCAGCAGGGGAAACCACTTTGGGCACCACCACCTGAACGGTGTAGTAGTGGTCGCCGAAAACGCCGGTGCGAACGTTGCGAACACCCTTACCCCTCAGCCGAAAGCGCTGGCCTGAGGAGGTGCCGGGCGGGATGCGGGTACGCACCGGCCCGTGAATGGTGCCAATTTCAATTTCCGCCCCCAGGTAAGCCTCAGTGAAAGTCACGGGAACCGTGGTGTAGATGTCGTCCCCCTTGCGCTCGAAAAAAGGATGGGGGGCCACCTTCACCACCACGCTCACCTCGCGACCGTCAGGGGTGCGGGTGCGTACGCGGTCACCATCGCCAATGCCCGGGGGGATGCGCACCCGCACGCGGTCGGTGTGCACCAGCATGCCGCTCCCCCGACAACGGAAGCACAACGCGCCCACGGAAAACCCGCTGCCACCGCACTGCGGGCAGGCCACCTCCCGCCGCACCGGCACCACTACCGCCGCTCCCTTCACCGCCTGCTCAAAGGAAAGCTCCACCGCCGCTTCCACCGGCTCCGGCGCCGGCCGCGCTTGCGCCCTGACCCGGCCGAAAAGGTCGGAGAAAAGGTCCCCGAGGTCCTGGAAGCCACCGAAGGACACGCGGAAACCCCCAAATGGGCTGCCAGCGCCGGCCCGGGCCCGGGCTTCGGCGGCAGCCCGCGCCGCCATTTCCGCCTCATCCACGGTGCCGAACTTGTCGTACTGCGCCCTATTGGCGGGGTCGGAGAGCACCTGGTAGGCCTCCTGGATTTCCTTAAATTTTTGCTCGGCCTCCGGGTTGCCCGGGTTCACGTCGGGATGGTACTTCCGGGCCAACTTGCGGTAGGCCTTCTTGATTTCCTCTTGCGTTGCGTCTCGACTGACGCCCAACACCGCGTAAAGGTCCTTCATACGCGCCTCTTCCCTGGCCGTGCGGCCCGTTACAAAATATGAGCGATTTTTTATCAAACTTCAACCCCCGCATAAGCGACCGCTACTTGAGGTGCTTGTCCAGCCATCGCTAACTGGCCCCGGGGAGGGCTGCACGATTCGCAAACCGAGGACACCCGCAAGCCATGATCGGCGCTGGTCTGAAAATACCGTGGGACCTGCGCTGCGTCGCGGGTCTTTTTCCTGCTAGCCGGCGCAGGAGCGCCGGCCCCACATTTCTTGCGGCGGGACCCCACTTTTACCCGGCGGCCCCACGGCGCAAGAAACGAGAACCGAGAATTCGGCGCCCGTGTCACGGTAGAATGGCGGCGTGCACCTGGGGTTTGTTCCCGTGCTTTTTGTTTCCGGACGCCGGCAAACGGCGGGGCTTTTGGCGCTCATCCTGCTGCTGTGGCTTCACTCCTTCTGGTGGGCGGCGCTGGTGCCGGTCCCGCAGCCGGCCTTGCTGGTGGCGCCCCAATCCGCCTGGGTGCAGGTCCCTGGGCACATCCTCGCGCTTTTACTGCTTTTAGCCTTTTTCGGGGTTTTCTCGCCGCGGCCTGGATCGCCCCAGGATTTGGCGCTTCGCGCCCAGCGGCGGGGGGATTTCCTGGCGGCGGGGGAGTTTTACCTGCAAGCCGGCAAGACCCGCAAAGCCTTACGTAGCTTCGTGAAGGCCAGGGCCTGGAACCGGGCTGGGGACGTGGCCCGCAACCTCGGCAAGCTCGCCAAAGCCGCCAGCTTCTACGAACGGCAGGGTGGCAGTGCCCTGGCTGCGGCCGCCCAGCTTTACCAGCGGGCCGGAAACCAAACCAAGGCCCAAGCTCTCTGGCTGCGCCTGGGTCAAGAGCTGGTTCAGCGGGGCCAGCCCGAGGAAGCCATTGAGCCTTTTTTCCGTGCCGGTGACCTGAAGCGGGCCACCACCGCCACGCAACTGGCCCTGGAGCAACGCAAGCTGCGCCCGGAGGTGGCGGAAGCAGCACTGGAGGCCTGCCGTCGCGCACAGCAGCTCGGCCTCGCTGCGGAGGTGGCCAGCTTCCTAGGACGCCACCAGGAAGCCGGGGAGCTTTGGCTGGCCGCCGGGCAACCGGCGGCTGCCGCGGCGGCTTTCGAGAAGGCCCAGGACCTCACCCGCGCGGCCGAGGCCTGGCGTCTAGCGGGGGAGGAAGAAAAGGCCGCCCGGCTCAAGGCCAAAAGCCTCACCTCCGGAGGCCTTTTGGAGCAAGCGGTGGAGGAGCTGGCGGCAGCTGGCCTGCAGCAGGAAGCCGCTCAGCTCCTGGTGCGCTTGGGCCGCTACCGCGAGGCCTTCGAGCGCCTGGTGTTAGCCGGCCTCCGCCGGCAAGCCGCCGAGCTTTCCGTACAGCACCTGGACCCCGCCGAAGGCGCGCGGATTTACGAGGAACTGGAGGACTGGGAAGCGGCAGGGCAAGCCTGGGAAAAGGCCGGGGAGCTGCGCCACGCCGCCCGTTGTTTCGAACGGGCCGGTGAGCTGCAACGGGCTCTCGATGTTTACGCCCAGCTGGGATTGGTGGGCGAGCAGGCGCGCATCCTGGCGCTTTTGGGTCACATTGAGGAAGCCTTCCTGGTGCTGCACCGCGCCCGCGATTTCCAGGGGGCCTGGGATTTGCTTTCCCGCTACGGTGGGGTCTACCCCTCGCTGGCGGAGCAGCTTCTGGACGTGGCCGCGTACCTGGAAGCTCGGGGGCTTAAGGAGGAAGCGGTTTCGGCGCTGCAGCGGGCCACCGCCGGCGTACCCGTTTCCTCCGAAATTCTGCCGGTGCTCTACAAGCAAGCGGAGCTTCTGGAAGCCATGGGCGATTTACGGGGCGCCGAGGAGGTTTGGCAACGGGTGGTGGGCTTTCAGTACGGCTTTCGGGATGCCGCGGCGAGGCTGCAAAAGGTGCGGCAAGCGCGCTCCGAACGCGATCGCGTGCGGGCTGCATCCAGCACGGCCCCGCCCACACCGCCCCCGCAAGACCCCTCCTTGCGGTACGTCCTGGAACAGGAACTGGGCCGGGGCGGGATGGGCATCGTTTACCGCGCCCGGGATGTGCGGTTGGGCCGCACGGTGGCCATCAAGATCCTGCACCCTCGCCAGCACACCCCCGATGCCCTCCGCCGCTTTGAACGGGAAGCCCGGGCTGCTGCTGCACTTTCCCACCCCGGGATCGTGCACATTTACGACTTCGGGCAGGGCTTTGGTTCTTCCTTCCTGGTCATGGAATACGTGCCGGGACCCACACTGCATCAGCTCATCAAGGACGAACCGGCGTTTATCCGCGCCAACCTCCTGGCGTTGATGCTGCAGGCCGCCGAAGCCGTTGGCTACGCCCACAGCCACCACGTGATCCACCGCGACTTAAAGCCCGCCAATTTCATCCTCGCCGAACGCAAACAGCTCAAAATCCTGGACTTTGGCATTGCCCGCCGGCTCGATGAGCTGGACCTGGGGCAATCCGGGGTCACCGGAACGCCCTACTACATGGCCCCCGAGCAAATCCTCAACGAGCAGCCCGATGAGCGCTCGGACGTGTACTCCCTGGGGGTGACGTTTTTCCAAATGGCCACCGGCACCCTGCCGTTCCCCTCGGGCAACGTCATTAAAGCCCACCTGGAGCAGCCGCCCCCCGACCCGCAAGCGCTGAACCCCTCTCTGGAGCTGGCGCTTGCCCACCTCATCCTGCGCTGCCTGGAGAAAGACCCGGCCAAGCGCCCCAAGGACGGCAACGCCCTGGCGGCGGCGTTGCGCGTGCTCGCGGAGGAGCGGAAGCGGTGAAGGTGGCGCTTATCGGCACCCACGGGGTGGGCAAGACCACGCTTTGCTACGAGCTGGCCGCCCGCCTCAAGCGGCGGGACGTGGACGTGGAGCTGGTGCGGGAGGTGGCCCGCCACTGCCCCCTGCCCATCAACCGGGAAACCAACGAGCAAGCGCAGTCCTGGATCCTTCACACGCAAATGGCCTGGGAGCTGGAGGCGCAAGCCCATCACTTCCTGGTGCTCTGCGACCGCTCAGTGCTGGACAACTACTGCTACCTCCTCTACGCCGAAGGACCCCAGCCCCACTGGGAACCGCTGCTTTCCCGCTGGCTTGCCACCTACGACCTGCTGGTGAAGGTGCCCCTGTGGACCAGGCCGCACTGGGACGGGGTGCGGGATACCGACGAGGCCTTCCAGCGGGCCATTGACGAGCTTTTGGACCGGGAAATTGCCCGCCGGGGTTTGTCCGTGCTGCGCCTGGAGAAAGACCAGCGCGCCCGCTGGGGCGACGTGGTCATGGAAGCGCTGGAGCCCATGGTGGCCCCCATCCCACCGCTCTTCCCGGAAGAGGAAAAGCTCCCCTAAGCCATGGAGCTCCTCCTGGGACTGGGCGGCAACCTCGGCGACGTCAGTGCCACCTTTCGCTGGGTAGCCCAACAAATCCAGTGGGAAGCGCGGATTTTGGCTGCCTCCAGCCTCTACCGCACCGCTCCGGTGGGACCGCCCCAGCCGCCGTTTCTCAACGCTGCGTTACTCCTGGAGCTAAACGAAGATCCGTTGCGCTTCCTCAAGCGCTGCCAGGCCTGGGAGCGGCAAGCGGGGCGCGTGAGGGAAGCCGAAACTCGCTGGGGCCCACGTCCGCTGGACCTCGACCTGCTGATGGCCCCCGGGGTGGTTATGGTGGGCCCCGAGCTTACCTTGCCCCACCCCCGCCTGGCGGAAAGGCGCTTTGCCCTGCTGCCGGTAGCGGAAATCGCCCCCCATTGGCTTCACCCCCGCCTGCGCCAGAGCCTTGGCGAGCTGGCGTTGGCTCTCCTGGCAGAGGGCCAAGCCTGTGAGCGCATTGGTGCCTTTCCCCTGGATTTTCCTTAGGCGCCTTCGAGCCGCACCCGCACGTCCACTGCCACCACACCCCCGGGAAACGCCAAAAGCGGGTTGATGTCGCACTCGGCAAGCTCGGGAACACCAGAGGCCAGAGCCGAAAGGCGAACGATGGCTTCCACCAGGGCCTTTCGGTCCACCGGAGGCTGCCCCCGGAAGGAACCCAAAAGGCCTTTGCCCTTGAGTTCCTCCAGCATGGCCTCGGCATCTTGAGAGGAGCAGGGCGCAACGCGCAAGGCCACGTCCTGCCAGACCTCCACGGCGATCCCGCCCAAACCGCAAAGGACCAGCGGCCCTAAAGCCGGATCGCGGCTCACCCCCAGGATGAGCTCCCTTCCCCCAGGCAGGAAGCGCTGGAGAAGGAAGCCTTCGGGAGAAAGCCCCTGGCCCGCCAGGCGCTGGCTCATGCGCTGAGCTTCTGCTTGCAGCAGTTCCTGGTTCTGGATGTTGAGGGCCACTGCGGAAAGCTCGGTCTTGTGCACAATGGCCTGCCCAAAGGCCTTGAGCACCAGGGGAAAGCCCACCTTTTCCGCGGTTTCGGGAAGCTCCTGCAGGGTGCGCACCGTGGCCCAGGGAGCCACGGGGATGCCCGCTTCCGCGATGAGGGTTAGCGCCTCGTGGGGGGGCAAAAACCCTGACCTCTGGGGCAGGGAAGCCGGGCGGAAGGGAGCTGCCGGTGCCGCCGAGGCCAAAGCTGCCGCCTTAAGCGCTCGTCTTTGCGCCGAAAGCGCTTCCACCGCTTCTTCGGGAAATCGATACACCGGCGGGAGGTTGGGAACCTCTAAGGCGCGGGCGTAAAACTCCGGAGAGGTCATGAACACCGGCAGGAAAGGCCTTTCCGCCTTCGCTTGCGCCAGAGCCCGGGCCACCTCCAGAGGTGGGGCCAAAGGCGGTGTCACCGTGATGGTGACCACCGCATCCACACCAGGATCGGCACTGACCACCTCCAGCGCC
Source organism: Thermoanaerobaculum aquaticum (assembly GCF_000687145.1). Lineage (NCBI taxonomy): Bacteria > Pseudomonadati > Acidobacteriota > Thermoanaerobaculia > Thermoanaerobaculales > Thermoanaerobaculaceae > Thermoanaerobaculum > Thermoanaerobaculum aquaticum. Next base: position 2,929 of record NZ_JMFG01000014.1, on the reverse strand, counting down.
TTTTGGAAGTCTTCAGGCCGAGCGGAGGGCAGCATATCCACCGGGTTACCCACCGCCGCTTCCGCCGGCAAGAAGCCCCGCAGCGCTTCTTGCGTGCCTGGCGAAAGGGGGGCTAGCTCCAACCCCCGGGCGGCCAGGGCGTCGCAGGCGGCAATGGCGGGGCCACCGGCGTTGGAAACTACCGCCACCCGCCCACCCCTGGGGGCCGGGACCCGCTCGCAGGTGCGCGCCCAATCCAGAAGCTGGCGAAGGCTTTCCGCCCGCACGCAGCCGGCTTGCTTGAGGAGGGCGTCCACAGCGCGGTCCTGGGCGGCCAAAGCCCCGGTGTGGGAGCTGGCGGCCTTTTGCCCCGCCGGGGTTCTCCCCGCCTTCAGCACCAGCACTGGCTTTTCCGCCGAAAGCTTCCGGGCCACCGCCAAAAACCTTTCGGGCTCCTCGATGGCCTCCAGGTAAAGCATGACCGCCCGGGTGCGGGGATCCCGGGCAAAAACCTCCAGGGCATCGGCGGTGGTGACCACCGCCGAGTTGCCCAGGGAAACGAAAAGCGAAATCCCCAGGCCCACCTCCAGGGCTTGCTCAAACATGGCCACGCCCAGCGCTCCGGAATGGGAAGCAAAGGCCACCCCGCCGGAGCGGGGGGGCACCGGGGAAAAGGTGGCGTCCAGCCGCACCTGGGGGTCGGTGTTCACCAGCCCCATGCAGTTGGGCCCCAGCATCACCGCCCCCGCTTCCCGCACCCTTGCCACAATGGCGCGTTCGAGCCTGGCCCCTTCCTCCCCCCCTTCGCGAAAGCCGGCGGTGATGAGCACCAGGGCCTTCACGCCCTTGGCCAGGCTTTCTTCCACCGCCGGAAGCGCCGCATCCCGGGGCACCATGATGATGCTCACATCGGGGACTCCAGGAAGCGCGCTCATGCTGGGAAAACACGGCAAACCGGCAATTTCCTGGGCCTTGGGGTTGATGGGAAAGATCTTGCCGCCGTAGCCCGCGCGCTTGAGGTTGGCCAGAAGCCGGCCGGAAAGCGAGTCCGCCCGCGAGGAAACCCCCACCAACGCCACGCTGCGCGGGGAAAAGAGCAAGGAAAGCTCAGCTCGCACCCGTCACCTCCCCGGGGATGCTAGCAAACCCCAAGGCACCTTGTGAAGGATTGCACACAAAGGTTTAGGCCGGCAGCCAAACCCACACGTGGTCTTCGCTGGCCCGGGCGGTCACCGGCAAGAAACCCGCCGGATCGCCATCCAGCTGGTACGGGATTCGCCCTTCTCCGGTCAAGCTCACCTCTGCCGCTGCAAAGCGCACCACGCCCTTTTGCTGCAGGTGCCGGCCGAAGGGGATGCCAAAGAAAAAGGGGATAGCGGAAAGCCGGCCCCGGCGGGTTTGTACCACGGCTTCCAAACCGGGCCGGAAGGGGTCGGCGCCCGGGGTAGCGGGAAATGGCCCCCCGTAAAACCGGCTGTTGCCCACGATGCACCAACCGGCCGAAAGCGTGGTGCCGTTACCCCGCACTTCAAAGGCCGGGAGCTGAGCGCGGAAGAACTCAGCCACCGCTTGCAGGGTAATGCCCACCTTGCCGGCGTAGCGCTTGAGCACCCACGGCAGGTTGTAAAGGATGAGCGAGTCCGGGCCCGCCGAAAGCATGAGCAAGAACACCTGCCCACGGTCGGTGCGCCCCAGGTGCAGCTTCCTGGGCGAGCCGGCAAGCTGCTGCCGCAGAGCCTCCAGGGGCTTGCGCGAAAGGCCCAGCTCGTAAATCAAAACCGATGTTGTACCGCCAGGAAGCGGCAACATGGCGGTTTCCCCGTTGCAAAGACCGCGGGCCGCCTCGTTGTAGGTGCCGTCCCCGCCCCAAACCGCCACCGCCGGCAGGCCTTGCTTGCGCGCATCCGCGGCCAGCTCCTCGGCGTGCCCCGGGGCCCTGGTGGGCCAAAGCTCGAGGGCAAAACCAAAAGCCTCCGCCACCTGGGAAAGCGCTTTCTGGGGAACCCTGCTCCTCCCCCCCCGCGCGGCCGGGTTGTAGATCAGCGGCAGAGGCGTCATGGCTGCTCCTCACCGAAAAGCGATCCCGGACCCTGAAGCGGGTAGCCCAAATGCCGCCGGGCCAAATCGGTGGCCACGCGACCGCGTGGGGTGCGTTGCAGAAAGCCGGCCTGCAGCAGGTAAGGCTCGTAAATGTCCTCCAGCGTGCCCTGGTCTTCCCCCAGGGTGGCGGCAAGGCTGCGCAGGCCCACCGGCCCACCCCGGTACTGCTCGATGATGGCCGAAAGCAACCGCCGGTCCAGCTCGTCCAAGCCGAAGGCGTCCACCTCCAGCCGTTCCAAACCAAACCTCGCTGCCTCCAGGGTAATCCGCTCCAAGCCCTGGGCCTGGGCAAAGTCCCGCACCCGCCGCAGCAAGCGGTTGGCGATCCTTGGGGTCCCCCGGCTTCTCCTGGCGATTTCCTCGGCGGCATCCTCATCCACGGCAATGCCCAGAATCCCCGCGGAGCGCCGCACGATCCTGGCCAGAGCGGGTGGCTGGTAAAAGTCCAGGCGGTGCACGATGCCGAAGCGGTCCCGCAGCGGCGGCGGTAAAAGCCCCGGGCGGGTGGTGGCGCCCACCAAGGTGAAACGCGGCAGCTGCAGGCGCATGGTGCGGGCGCCTGGACCGGAGCCCACCACCAGATCCAGGCAAAAGTCCTCCAGGGCAGGGTAAAGCACCTCCGCCACCTGCGCCGGGATGCGGTGGATTTCGTCCACAAACAGCACCGAGCCGGGTTGCAGGTTGGTGAGGATGGCCGCCAGGTCCCCGGCTCGCTCCAGCACCGGCCCGCTGGTGACCTGGATGGGCACCCCCAGCTCGTGGGCCACGATATGGGCCAGGGTGGTCTTGCCCAAACCGGGGGGACCAAAGAGCAACACGTGGTCCAGGCTTTCCCCCCGGGCCAGGGCCG
>NZ_JMFG01000013.1:45404-45537 GCF_000687145.1 Thermoanaerobaculum aquaticum | reverse complement strand
TCGTCCCCCTGCTTCCGGCCGCACCACCGCTGCCTGCTGAGTGGGCGCCACGTTGTACCTGGGGGCGAGCTCAGGAACCTCAGACAAGCCGAAAACCTCGGCAATCACCTCCCCGGGGGTGGCTTGCACGAAG
>NZ_JMFG01000013.1:0-45350 GCF_000687145.1 Thermoanaerobaculum aquaticum | reverse complement strand
ACACCGGTTTTTCCAGGGTCGGCAGGTGCCCCGCTTCCGGAATCACCACCAGCCTCCCCCGGGGGGCCTGGGCGGCCGTTTCTCTGGCGAGCTCGTGGGGGATCAAAGGATCCGCCTCTCCCACCACCACACCCACCGGCACCTCAAGCTTCCGCACCGTTTCGGTGTGGTCCTTCCGCGCCGCCATGGCTTGCAAAAAGCCCACCAGCACCTGGTCGTTCACCGCCTCGGCCATGGCCCGCACTTCCTCCAAAAGCCGGGGCGCGTGCTGCCGGGTCCAGGGGCTTGGGAGCCGGGCCAAAAAGCCCTCCAGGAACTCCGCCCGTCGCCCCTGGCGGATGGCTTCCACGCCTTCCTGCCTTTTGGCCCTGGCTTCGGGGGTGTCGGCCCGCGGGTGGGACGCCAAAAGCACCAAGCCGGAAAGCAGTTCCGGCCTTTGCGCGGCCACCTCCAAGGCCACGTAGCCGCCCATGGAGTGCCCGATCAAAACCGTGCCTTGCAAGCCCAGGGCTTGCAGGAAAGCAACGATTTCCTTAGCCACATCGGCCAAAGAAAACCCGGGGGAAAGCGGCGGGGACTGGCCAAAACCNNACCCGGCAGGTCCACCGCCACCACCCGCCCCACCTGGGCCAGGGCCGGCATCACCGGGGCAAAAATGTCCCGGCAAAAGGGGAACCCATGGAGCAAAACCACCGGGATGCCTTCCCCCGCTTCTTCCCACGCCAACCTCGGCGCCTTGCCTGCTTCGGTCATGGCTGTCCTTCCTTTAGTTTACCTTCGGGCCAGCAGCCTTCTGAGCAAAAAACAACAAGCCCACGCCCCGGCCCGAACCCTCAAAAAGGCTGTCAAACGCAAAAAGCCAGCGCACCGCCGCCACCACCCAACGCCAGCGCCCGATTCTTGCCACCCAGCGGAGCTTGGGGTCCCCAGCTGCAGGTCCGGAAATCTCCAGGCGCCGGCGGTTCACCCGGCGGAGGAAAACCGCGTCGTAAAGCCGAACCAGAGGAAAGCCCCAATCCGTAACGCGGGCACGGAAGCCTGCTTGCGCAAGCTTTTCCAAAAGCTCCTCCTGCCGGTAACGGCGTACATGCCCGGCCCATTCGTCCCAAGCCGACCACTGCTTGGGATCGTGGGGCACGCTCCCCGCCAGCACCCCCCCTTCCTGCAACACCCGGGCAAACTCCGACAGGGCCTGCGAGTCCTCGGGGAGGTGCTCCAGGGTTTCCGCCGAAGTGGCCGAAGAAAAGGTGCCGGGGCGAAAGGGTAGCCGGCAAGCATCGGCAACCACCGGGAAAAACGCCCCAGCTCCGGCCAGCTTTCTGGCCACGGCCAACGACTTCAGGGAAGCATCCACCGCCACCACACGAAAGCCCCGGGCCGCCAGAGCCCGGCTCAACGAACCGAGACCGGCAGCGCACTCCAAATGCAAACCGGGCTTAGTGTCAGCCAGCAAACGGAGGATCCGGCTTTCCCGAGCCCCGTGTCGGGGACCGAAAAACTCCGCGTCCTCCCCCCACTGCGCTTTGGGCACGGTGCTTACCGGTTGATGAGGCGCCGAGCCAGAGGAACCACAGGCAGAGAGCGCTCCAGCCGGCGGCCCGAAGCAATGAGGAAGTCGTAAAAGGGCGGCTTGGCTTCAGCGTTTTTGTAGCACTCACCGCAGCGCGGTAAGGTTCCCCAATCCTTGGCCTTGAACGCCTCCATCATGGCGGGAATTTTGGCGCTTTCGAGGATTTCCTCCACGCTTTGGGTTTTCAAATCGCCAATGCACTGCTGACCATGGGCGTCGTAGCAGCAGTGGGTTACCCTGCCATCGGCTAACACGATGAACCAGGCAAAGGGGTAGCCCTGGAAGCAGCCGTAAAAGCTCTCGTGGAGGGGGGTTTCGTCCGAAGTGTCCAGCGGCTCGCAGGTTTTTTCAATGACCTTGGCTTGCGGGTAGCGGTCCAGTCCAAAGAACTCCTGGAAATCCCGCACGCTTTCATGGGCGGTTTGGGTGGTAATCATCCGCTGGATTTCCACCACGATGTCCTTGCCCTTGGAAAGCTCCAGGAACGTGCGGATGTTGGCCACCACCTCCTCAAAGATGCCACCCCGCCGGATGAACGGGTAAACCCGGGGGTTTACGGTGTCCACGCACAGGCGGATGCGCCGTAAGCTGGTTTGCAGGAGCCTGCGCCCCATTTCTTCGTCCAAAAGCATGGCGTTGGTGGAAACCGAGCAACCGGGGAAAAGGTCAATGGCTTCCGGCAGGCGCGGGTACAGGAGCGGCTCCCCCATTTCGTGGAGCCAGTTCACCCGGATGCCCAAGCGGGCAAATTCCCCGGCTACCTTTTCCACCAGCCACCACGGCATGTCGGCATCCGGACGGCCCAGCTTGTTCATGGGGCACATGCCGCAGCGCAAGTTGCAGCGGTTGGTGAGCTCCACCGCCACCTTGGCCTTGCGGATATCGAGTATTTGTCGCACGAGGTTATCCTAGCAGATCAGCGGGGAGCGGCCAGAAAAAAGCGCCGGAGCTTACCAGTGAGGGTGTAGGGCAAGCTTTCAACCACTTCAAACTCCCGCGGCACCTTGAAGGCGGCCAAACGGCGGCGGCAAAAGCGAAAGAGCTCGTTGGCCTGGGGCAACTCCCCCGGGCGGGGTACGATGAAAGCCTTGAGCGTTGCCACCCCGGCCCCCCGCTCCACCGGCACCACCGCTGCTTCCGCCACCCCGGGGTGCTTCTTGAGGACCTCCTCCACCTCGCTTAAGAAAACCGCAATGCCCGAAAGCTTGACCAAATCGTCCCGCCGCCCGCAGTGGTACACAAAGCCACCGCGCACGCTCACCAAATCGCCGGTGCGCAGCCAGCCTTCCTTAAGGACCACTGCGGTTTTTTCCGGCTGGCGGAAGTACCCGTCCATCACCGAAGGACCGGAAACCCAGAGCTCCCCCACCTGGCCTTCCGCCACCGGTTGCCCTTGCTCGTCCAGCACCTTCAGGGAAAAGCCGGCCAGGGGTCGCCCCACGCTCCCCGGGGCCACTTCCCCGGGGCGGTTGGAGGTGAAGTGATGGAGGGTCTCGGTCATGCCCAGGCCGTCCAGAACCGGCACCCTGGCCCGCCGGGTGAGGAGCTGCCAGAGCTCGGGGGGAAGCTTTTCCCCGGCGCTTACCGCACAGCGCAGGCTCCTCCACGGCACCCCGGGCTGTGGCGCCAGCGCCCGGTAAAGGCTGGGCACAGCAAAAAGCACCGTGGGGCGGAAGCGCTCCAGGATCTCCCGCACCACACCCGGCAGCACCGGACCCGGGTGCACCACGGCCGCGCAACCGCAGGCCACCGGGATGTACACGGAGTTGCCCAGGCCGTAAGCAAAAAACATGCGCGCTGCGGAAAAAACCCGGTCCTCGGGGGTTAAGTTCAAAACCTGGGGGCCTAAGCCGCCGGCCGCCGCCAGCACGTTGCGGTGGCTGTGCACCACCCCTTTCATGCGGCCGGTGGTGCCCGAAGTGTAAAGCATGAGCGCCGGCTCCGAACCCCCGGACTTTACAGGCGAAGCCGTATGGGTGGTGCTGCTCCAGGGTGGCTTGTCCTCGCAAAAGAACAACCGCACCGAAAGCCCCTCGGCGGCGGAAGCCAGCGCTTTGGCGGAGGTGGCATCCCCCAGGGCTATACGTGCCCCCGAATCCACCAGGATTTCCCGCAGCTCCCGGGGGGAAAAGGAGGGAGCCACCGGCACCGCCACCATCCCTGCCCACAGCGCTGCCCAAAAGGCCACCACCATTTCCACCCGATCCCCCATGGCCAGAACCACTCGCTCCCCCACCTCCCCACCGTGAGCCAAAAGGAAAGCGGCCGCACAGGTGACTTCCTCCAGCACCTGCTGGAAGCTCCAAACCCCTTCCAGCGTGCAAAGGTAAGGGTTTCGGCCGCCGTGGCCTTCCGCCGCCCCGACCAGAAGCTGCCACGCCGGCCCTGAGGGAGTCATTGCGCCCCTCCCAATGCGCTTGGGAGCCAGAGGCTCCAAGGCAGAATTTCCCACACCCGGACCGCCCTTTGACCCCCCTCCCCCACCCAAAAACGCCGCACCCAGGCAGGAAACGCAGAGAAACCCAGGCTTTCCCAGGGCAGGTGAGCCAAAAGCCCGGAAGCCTCCGGGAAAAAGGACACCGCGAGCTGCTGTCGAGGCCACCCTTGCCCTTCCAAAAGCGCCCCCAGCCTCTCCCCGGCCAGGAAAGACCCTGCAAACCAGGGCGGCAGAGCCCCCGGGTGAAAGCGCACCAGGTGCAGGGAAACCGGCTTCCCGCTCACCAGGTAGCAGGAAAGCCGCTCCACCGTGGGGGAGGTGCCGGCCACGGCCAAGAAGCGCTGGCTCACCACCTGAAAGCGCGGCGGCTGGCCAAAGCGGGAGGCCACGATGTCCATCAATGGGCGGTCGGCGGAAAACTCCCGCGGCCAGGAGGCACGGCTTGGGGAAAGCTCAATCATGGTTTTCACTCGCTCACCAAAACACGCCTGCGGCAAGGGAGATTCCGCGCCTACCGCCTCATGATGGAGTCGAGGATTTGCAAAAAAGCCGCCTGCTGCTCCGGTTCGTTCTTTTCAATGACGCACAAACAGCCGGTGGTGTCGAAGACCTCGTGCAGGCGATCGGCGGGGTGGGCGGAGGTGACGATGATGCGCTTGGGGTTAACCCCGCGCATGACCGCTTCCTCCAGCACCACCTTGCCGTCCATTTCCGGCATTTCCCAATCCAAGAGCAAAAGGTGAACGTCCGAGCCCAAAGCCTGCAAGGCCTGCTTGGGGTCGGTGTAAGTTTCCACCCGCACCCTGCCCGGGTACCGCTCCTCCAAAAACTTGCGGAACGCCGCGCACTGGGTGGCGGAGTCGTCCACCACCACCACACGCTTTTCCCCTTCAGCCACGGCGGTACACCACCTTTCCCCCCACCACCGTCATCACCGGCCACCCCCGCAGCCGCTTGCCGGCAAAGGGCGTGTTGCGGGAGCGGGAGCGGAACTTCTCGGGGTTGACCACCGCTCGCAGCTCGGGGTCAAAAACCGTGATGTCAGCCGGCGAACCTACCTTCAAGGTGCCGCCGGGCAGCTTGAAAAGCCGGGCGGGGTTGGTGGACCAGCAAGCCACAAAACGCGAAAGAGGCATGCGGTGCTTCACCACCAAAAGATCGAAGGTAAGCGGCAGCGCGGTTTCCAGGCCCACGATGCCAAAGGGGGCCTTGTCAAACTCCACGCTCTTCTCGTCCCAGTGGTGGGGCGCATGGTCGGTGGCCAGGCAATCCACCGTGCCGTCCAGAACCCCTTCCACCAAAGCCTCCACGTGCTCCGCCGAGCGCAGGGGAGGGTTCATCTTGGTGTTGGTGTCGTAGTTGCTCTCGGCCACCGCCTGGTCGGTGAGGGTCAGGTGATGGGGGGTGACCTCGCAGCTCACCCGCAGCCCCCTGGCCTTGGCCTGCCGTACGGCCTCCAGCGAGCCGGCGGTGGAGAGATGAGCGATGTGCACCCGGGCACCGGTGAGCTGGGCCAGGATGACGTTCCGCCACACCATGACTTCTTCGGCGGCTGCGGGGATGCCGCGCAACCCCAGGCGGGTAGCCACCGCCCCTTCGTGCATGACCCCGCGGGCGGAAAGCGTGGGCTCCTCGCAGTGATCCACGATGGGCACGTCAAAGAGCAGGCTGTACTCCATGGCCCGGCGCATGAGGTAGGAGGAAACCACGGGCTTGCCGTCGTCGGAAAAGGCCACCGCCCCGGCCAGCACCATTTCCCCCATTTCCGCCAGCTCCTCCCCAGCAAGCCCCTTGCTGATTGCCCCAATGGGGTACACGCGGGCGGCAGCCGCTTCCCGCGCCCGCGCCAGGATGTACTCGGTCACCGCCGGGTTGTCGTTGACGGGGTTGGTGTTGGGCATGCAGCAAACGGCGGTAAAACCGCCGGCGGCGGCGGCCTGGCTGCCGGTTTCGATGGTTTCCTTGTACTCGTACCCCGGCTCCCGGAGGTGGACGTGCACGTCAATAAAGCCCGGCGCCACCACGAGACCTGTGGCGTCCACCACCTGCGCGTCCTTGTCGGTGATGCGCTCGGCAATGCGCGCGATCTTCCCGTCCACCACCAGGACGTCCAGCCCCTCGTCCAGCTTCTGGCTGGGGTCCACCACCCTGCCGTTTTTAATCAGCAACCGGCTCACCGCTGCCTCCCGCCAAAAGGTACAAAACCGCCATCCGCACCGCCACACCGTTGGTGACCTGTTCCAGGATCACCGATTGCGGGCCGTCGGCCACCCGCGAGTCAATTTCCACGCCCCGGTTCATGGGCCCCGGGTGCATCACCAAGCAGTCCTTCTTCGCCAGCTTCAAGCGCTCCGGCGTCAACGCAAAGAGATCGAAGTACTCGCGGACCGTGGGGAAGTTCATGCGCTCCTGGCGTTCCAGCTGAATGCGCAGCATCATCACCACGTCGGCGCCGCGAATGGCGTCCTCCATGCGGTAAAAGACCTGGCACCCCAGCTTTTCCATGCCCACCGGCACCAGGCTGGGCGGTCCCGCCACCCGCACCTGGGCGCCCATGCGGGAAAGCAACAGCACGTTGGACCGCACCACCCGGGAGTGCTGCAGGTCCCCCACAATGGCCACCACCTGCCCCTCCAGGGTTCCCCGCCGCAGGCGGATGGTGAGGGCGTCCAGGAGCGCCTGGGTGGGGTGCTCATGGGTGCCGTCGCCGGCGTTGATGATCGAGGCCTTGAGCACCTTGGCCAGCATGTGGGGAGCGCCGGGGTGGGGGTGGCGAATCACGATGAAATCGGGCTCCATGGCCTCCAGGTTGCGGGCGGTGTCAATGAGGGTTTCCCCCTTTTCCACCGAAGAGCCGGAGGCGGAAAAGTTCAAGGTGTCAGCGGAAAGACGCTTTTCCGCCACCTCAAAGGAAAAGCGGGTGCGGGTGGAGGGCTCCAAAAACAGGTTCACCACGGTTTTGCCGCGGAGGGCCGGCACCTTCTTGATGGGCCTTTTGGCAATTTCCCGCATTTGCTCGGCGGTATCCAGGATGAGCTGGATTTCCTCCGGCGTGAGGGGGTCAATGCCCAACAGGTGCCGACTTTTCAAGGCGCTGGCTGCCTTCACGCTCATGGCTTGGCCTCCTTGACGATCCACACACCCTCTTCCCCGTCACACTCGGAAAGCCGCACCTGCACGTCCTCCTGCCGCGAAGAGGGCACCACCCGCCCCACCACATCGGCAGCAATGGGGAGCTCCCGATGGCCGCGGTCCACCAGCACGGCCAGGCGGATGGCCCGCGGGCGACCGTAGTCCATGAGGGTGTCCAGCGCCGCCCGCACGGTGCGGCCGGTGTACAGCACGTCATCCACCAGGCAAACCACCATGTCGTCCACGGGCCTGGGGAGCTCTGTAGCCCGCAGCAGCGGCTGCTGGTGGGCCGGGCGCCAGGGACCCACGTCGTCACGGTACAACGTGATGTCCAAGGCCCCCACCGGCGGCGTGATCTTGGTCTTTTGCGCCACCAGGGCCGCTAACCGCTTGGCCAAAGGCACCCCCCGGGTCTGGATACCCACGAAGTAAAGCTTCTTTTCCTCTTGCACCTTTTCCAGGATTTCCGCTGCCATTCTCTCAAGGACGCGGGCAAGCTCCCGCGCGTCTAAGATGAGCACCCGCTGCATGGGGGCCTCCCCTTCCCGCTGGGCAGGGATGCTAGCACAGGTCAGGCCTTCAGTTTGCGGAAGTCGAAGAAGCCGGCCAGTACTCCAAAACCAGGGCGCTCACCACCAGCACCGCCCCGGGGATCACGTGCAACGGCGGAGCCTCTCCCAGGAAAACCCAAACCCAAAAGGAGGCCAAAACCGGCTCCAAAAGCACCGTCAGGTTCACCTGGTAGGTGGGCAAATGGGCCAAGGCCCAGTTGAGGAGCGTGTGGCCCACCAGGGTGGGGCCTAAGGCCATGCCCACCAACGGCCACCACGAGGAAGCCACCTCCGGCCAGGGTCGAATTTGGCCAGCGGTCAACACGCCCCACAGCAGCACCGCCGCAAAGCCGTTAACCACCCAGAGGTATGCACCCAAGGGCAACTGCGAGCGCAGCTTGGTGCCCACCAGGAGGTAGCAGGCCATGGCCACCGCTCCGCCCAGGGCCATGAGGTCCCCCACTAACGCCCGCAGGGAAAGCTGCATGTCCCCCCAGGCAATGAGCACCACCCCGGAAAAGGCCAAAGCAAAACTCACCAAGTTACGGGCGGTAGCTTTGTGGCCCAAAACCCGACCCTGCAGCAGCAGCACCCACAGGGGCTGGGTGGTCACCAAAACCACCGATGCCGAAACCGAAGTTAAAAACAGCGAAGGAATCCACAGGCCAAAGTGCAAAGCCAAGAAGAACCCGGCCCACAAACCCCGCGCCAAACCCACCGGCAAAGGCCAGTGGCGGGCAATAACCCAGGGGGTGAGGAAAAGCGCGGCAAAGGTGAGCCTCCAGGTAGCCACCGCCAGGGGCGCCGCGTGTGTCATGCGGGCCAGCGGTGCCCCCCAGGATATGGCCAGAACCGCCACAGCCAGCCCCACGAGCACCTTGGTCTTCATCGCGCAAAGCCCTCCGCCAAACCCGCCGCCAGGGCGTGGGCGAGCTTTTCCCGGAACTGCCAGGAGAGCAAAAGCTCCCGGTCCTCCGGGTTGTTCAGGTTGACGATTTCCACCAGCACCGCCGTGGGGACCCCGCAAAAGCGCAGCACCGCCGGCACCCAGGCCCGGCCGCCGCGGATCACGTGGGAACGCACCGGGTCAAAGGGGTGCACCGGCAGGTTAAAGCGCCGGGCCGCCCGCACCAGGCTTTCGGCAAGCTGCGTGGAGAGCGCCTCCGAGCGGGAGGAAAAACTGCGGGAAAAGCGCAGGCTCCCCACCTCCCGCAGCTCCCGCACCGGCGGCAGGTAGGAAGGGGGTCGGGCCTCCGTCGGCCGGAACCTCCTCCCCGGCACGTACACCATCAACCCCCGCACCGCCGGGTGCAGCGAGTCGGCGTGAATGGAAACGAACACCATTTGCTCCGGCGCCACCCCCTGCTTTTTGAGCCTGGCTACCAGGCTGTTGGCCAGCACCCAACGCAGGTGCACGCCGGTGGCCGAATCCGCCAGGTCGTAAGGGGGGCTGGTGAGCAGCACCTGCTGCCGCTTGGGGGGGAGCTGGTTTTTGGGGGGAGGATCATCGCCCAGCACCTGGTCCCTCACCACCAGCCAGACCGTGGCTTTGGTGTCCCGCTCCAAAACTCGCTTGAGCCTTGTCATCACGTCGTAGGTGTAGGTAGCTTCCCACACCCCTTCGACGATGGCGCCGGTGTCGCTGCCGCCGTGGCCGGCATCCAGGATGATGTGGATGCCGTCCAAATTGGCGGCGCGGATGACCCGGCGGATGCTGGCCAGCTCCTCCCTTTCCCGTTCCCACTCCCGGCGCCGGGGGTGATCCAAGGGCAGGTACTCGGGAAGCAAGAGGTCCAGGGGGATGCGGATGGGGTAGCCCACGGGAATGGCGGTGACATCGGAAATCCCGGAAAGCTGGGCGAGCTTCATGGCGGTGGCGTTCACGTCGGCGGCGTGCAAAAGACCGGTAAAACGCACCACCACCGCCGAATAAAGCGCTTCCCCCGGGGCCAGGCGGTACACCGCGTAGCCGTCGTGGTATTCAAGGGGAACCCCGGAAGGTGCCTGCCCTTCCCCACCGCCCGGTGTGGGCGTAGCGGCGGGAGCAGGGGTTGGGGTGGGTAGCGGCGACGGGGTCGGAGGCACCGGGGTGGGGGTCGCAGTGGGCGCGGGCGTCGCCGCAGGTGCCGGCGTAGGGGCCGCCGGTGTTGAGGCAGCGCGATTGGGGGAAACCGGTAGCGCTCGCAGCTCCGGAAGCAGCAGCCGCTCCGGGATCACCACCCTGGTTCCCACCGGTGGAAAAAGCGGCACCTGCGGGTTCGCCTTCTTCAGCTCACCGTAGAGGCTTCCGTCCCCACAAAACCAGTGCGCCAGCTCCCACCAGGACTCCGGCTCCCCCTCCCACGGCGCCACGATTTCGTGCTCGAAGCCCCCCTCCACCCGCCGGTCTTTGGGGAAAACCGCCTGCAGGATTTCCGCTTTTTTCTTGGAAGAAAGCAACGACCATGGGATGCGCACCCGGACGCCCTTCAGTGGCCGGGCAAACGCCGGGTTGGCTTGCGCCAGCTCCCGGGCCTTTTGGGCACTACCGCAGAAGGCCCTGGCCAGGTGGGAAAAACCCTGCCCCGGTGCCGGCAACACCCAGAGCACCGGCATTTGCCCCCGCTCCCACCTCACCCGCACCGAAGAGGTAAGGTCCACCGAAAAGCTGGGGGCTTCGCCTGCCAAAAGCGCCGCCAGCAAAAGCGGCGCTGCCGTCACCGGGCACCTCCACCCCATACCCGTGGGCAAGCCGCAAGCCCGTGGCCAACTGCCACCCGCATCACCCGGGGATGGTAGCAGGAAGGGCGCGCGTTGCCTTTTGGCGGGAAAACCCGTAAAACTTGGGCCCGTGGACATGCTGGAAGCCACCATCCGCTTGCGGCGCTTACGGCCGGTGCGGGAGCTTTCGGCCTTTTTTGCCGAGAACACCGCGTTTTTGACCGGCGGCACGGTGCGGGACGCGCTTTTGGGCTTGCCCGTGAGCGAGCTGGATGTGGCGGTCATGGGCGAGGCAGAAACCTGCGCCAGGGAGCTAGCCCAGCGGTTGGGAGGAACGTACTTCCCCCTGGGGCGCACGCCCCTGGTCACCTACCGGGTGGTGGCGGGGCCTTTCCAGGTGGACCTGTGGTCGGTAGCCGGCAGCCTGGAGGAGGACATCCTGCGCCGGGATTTCACGGTTAACGCCGTTTTCTTTCAACTGCCCGCCGGGCCGCTTCTGGATTTGGCCGGAGGCCTCGAGGATCTGGCAGCGGGCAAGCTGGAGGTGATCCGGCGGGAAAACCTGCTGGCCGACCCTCTGCGGGTGCTCCGGGGCTTGCGCTTGAGCTTGACCCGCCCCCTGCGTTTATCGCAACGCTCGGTCCAGCTTTTGCGGGAAACGGCCGGGGGGCTTTCCCACGTGGCCCGGGAGCGCATCCGCGAGGAGGTGGGCAAGATCCTCGCCCAGGCCCCCCTGGCTGGCGCCTGGGAACGAGGGCTCACCCTGGGGGTTTGGCACGCTCTGGGGGTGGTTCCCCAAAAGCCCGCGGGCGACCCGGTACCGGTGCTCCAACGGCTGGAGGCGCTGCGGGAAAAACCCGGCCCCTGGGGGGAGGCCGCGCGCCAGCTGCTCTGGGCTGCCCTGGCCGTGCCCCGCCTGGTGGGGGGAGAAGACCCGCAAACAGCGGTTCCCGCCGCTCTGGCACCCGTGGGCCTCTGCGGCCGGGAGCTTTCAAAGCTGCTGCGGCTTGTGGCGGTGGGCGAGCANNGCAGTTGCTCACCGAGCCGCAACCCAAGGCAGTGCTGGCGTGCGTTGCCCCAACCCGCGCAGTCCTGGCCTGGTATTTTGCCCGCAACCTGAAAGCAACCTGGCCGGAAGTGCAGAGGCTCTGGCGCTGGTGGCTGGCTTTTTCCCGAAAACCCCCGCTTTTGGCCTCCCGAGAGGTGGTGGCGCTTTTGAACCTGCCACCGGGCCCCGAAAGAGCCCAGGCCATCACCCGGCTGCGGCAGCTCCAGGCCCTGGGCTTACTTCGTTCTCCGGCAAGTGCCCGGCGTTACCTGCAAGAAGGCTTCAAGCCTGCCCCCTAGCGTTGAACGGTGCTTGACGAAAGCCACACGGCGTTGTACACCAGCGGGAACAGGTTGGCGGTTTGCCCGCGAAAATGGGGGGCAAAGCTAAAGAGAACCGCTTTCCCCTTGCCCACGGTAAAGGCCAGCACCGCCGCCTTCCGGCGCAAATGCCCCTCACCCCGCAAAAACCCCGAAAGCACTTTGGGGTTTTCGGGGAAGCGCGCGATGACCTCCCGGGCGCCTTCCGGGGTTGGCCGGGGCGCAAAGGCCACCGCCCCCTCCACCATAGCGGCGGCCTGCCCGGGCAAACCCCAGGCGTAGGGGCTATCCGCTTCCAGCTCCAGCGTCACCAGCGAACCGGGGGCAAAGAACTCGCTGCGCCCCACGCCCTTGAGGGCGTTGCTCACCGGCAGCCCCCAGGCTTCGGCCAGCCACTCGGCGGAGCGCTCGAAAGCCAAAACAGTGCCCCCCGCTTCCACAAACTCCCGCAGAGCCTGGGCCCCACCCTTGCCCAGGCCCACCCGGTACTCGGGGGGAAGCGGCACCAGGCCAGGAGCAGGACCCTCCACCAGGCGGCTTGGCTCCAGGTCGGGAAGGACCAGCACGTCCAGCTTTTCCCCCAGCTTGCCGGCGGTGACCTGCGGCGGCTCCACCACCGTCACCGCAAACCCACCCTGTTCCAAAACCCACCGCAGCCAGCCGGCATCCTCCACAGGGGTGTACGGGTGCAAAACCCCCACCCGCGGCGACCGCAGCGGGCTGCAGTCCGAAGGCACCTGGGAAAGCCTCACCGGCACCACCGGTTTTCCCGCAAAGAGCGCTGCCAGCTTGCCCGCCTCGCCCGTCAAAACCAGCGAACCAGGGGCCAAACCCTGGCCTGCGGAGCGCCCCAGCCGACAGGGGACAAGCCCCGCGCGCAGGGCGTCGTTGGCCAGCCGGGAAAGCCAGAGGTGATGGGCCGGCACTGCCACCACCGAGCCCGTGACGCTACCGCGGAAAAGCCCGTAATCCACAGGCAGCGGCCCCTTGTGTCCCGCCGGCGGTTCGTTAAGCCGCTGGACGTTCACCCCCAGCATCAGCGGCAGGTTCCAGGCGGTCACGTCGTAAGGAACGAGAATATCCGCGCCCGGAGCGGGATGGATTTCCGGGTACTCCTGGGGCTCCAAAACCTCCCACAAAAAACGCGCCAGCGGCTGCGCCTGGGGGATCAGCACGGAACCGGCGGGGACCACGAGCTGCCCGCTGCGGAGCTCCTCCTCCGCCACCAGCGCCTCTGCCCCCGCCTCCACCAGCAGCGAAACCAGCCGTTGGCGCCGCCCCGGGTCTCCTTCCGGCGGCACCACCCAACCCCAGAAGCCGCTCTTGCTGGAAACGGCCTGCTCGGCCATGTGTGAGGTTTCGGCAAGCAAATCCCGGCGGTAGGTGGCGGCAAACTCCAAAGCCGCACGCATCAGCTCCCGCTGGTAACCCACGGCGTCCGCTAAGCCCCAGCGTCCACCCCGCCAGGGGTTGGGGAAGTTCACCTGGGGTTGGTACTCCCAGAGGCCCTTTCCCCCGCCCCGCAGGTCGGTGGTGTCCACAACGATGGGGGTGGCCAGCGCCGCCGAGGCGGTTTCCGTGAGCACCCCAAAGATGTTCTTCCACCACGCGGTGTTGCGGGTGCCGCCGATCCAGTGGCCGTCAAAGGTCCAGCCGGAAACCACCCCGGACTTCCCCGCTTGCTCCAGCCGCAGGCTCATGAGGGTGCCCAAATGCGAGGTCAGCCGCCAGATGACCGGTGGCAGGTTGGTGTTGATGGGATCGGCAAAGGGGGGTACGAACTGCCGGGGTCCCACCGGCCCCATTTGGTGGAGGTCCACGAACAGCTGCGGGTGCCAGCGGTGGTACACGAAGCGGTTGAGGGCCCGGCTTTCCGGCTGGGTAAGGAAAACAAAGTCACGGTTGTTGTCGTGGCCGGCGTAGGGGTGGTAAAGAAAAGGCGGAGAGGAGCCCTCAAAGGGCGTGCCCAGGTGCTTCTGGTACCAGGCCACCACCGCTTCCTGCCCGTCGGGGTTGAGGGAAGGCACCAGGAAAACCACCACCCGCGAAAGGAACTGCCCCAGCCCGGAGCTTTCGCCCGCCGCAGCCAGCTCGTGGGCAAACAGGAGCACCGCTTGCGGTCCCGCCACCTCGGTGGAGTGGATGCCGGCGGTTACCAGAAGACCGGCGGGCAAGTCGGAAAGCAGTGCTTCCCGTTCGGCCGGGTTGAGCTGGCGGGGATCGGCCAGCCTGGCCCAGCCCCGGCGGATGGCCTCCAGTTTGGCCATGTTGGCGGGAGAGGAAACCACCACCGCAATCATGGGCCGCCCGGAAACCGTTGCACCCAGCTCTTCCACCCTGACCCGCGGCGAAAGCTCGGAAAGCTTCCGCAGGTACGCCACCGTTTCTTCGTAGCTGGCCAGCACCCGATCCTGACCCACGGCCTTGCCCAGCGCCGCCTCCGGTGACGGCAGAGAAGCGGCCAGCGAGCTGACCGCCAGCAAGCTCAAAAAAACCAGCACGGTGGCCCGTCTCATGACTCCCCCCTGGTTGGGTTTACGCAAGGCCGGCATGCAGGTTTTACGGCACAAAGCGCGTGGTACGCGGGGCTTCCCGGGCCAGCGCTTCCTCGGTGAACGGCATGGCGTGGGCTTTCCCCGCAAGCCAGAGGGGCAGCTGATCCCTGGCGTGGGAGGAAAGGGGATGACCCGACTGCCCCAAGGGCAGCACCAAACGGGAGTTATCCCAGCTCTGGAGGTCCGCCACAAAGCGCATGGAGGGCAGGGAAACCACCGAAAAGTCCCGGGCCTGGCCCCGATAGGCGGTGGCGTTGAGGCACGGCGCAGCACCGCCTACCCCCACCGGCCCCACGTTGAAAAACTTGCCCAAAAGCGGCACCCCTCCCAGGGGATGGGCAAACAGCAGCTGGTGCTCCTGCCCCCAGGTTTTCCCCCGGGAAAGCGCCGCGGCTTCTTCCAGGGCCTTGCGGATGGCTTCCGCCGGTCCTTCCACTGCAGGCGTGGTGACGTCGTCCCACCAGCGGGGATCCACGGCCCCCGCCAGCAGCCGCAAAAACACCTCACCGGTGAAGGGCGAGCGGGAAAGGCCTGCGCCCTGCGCTTCATCCAGGCCCACCTGACGCACCAAAGCCCGCAAAAAGTTGGCCCACAGCAACGCTTCCCGGCTTTCCCCACGCATTTCCCCGTCCCACTGCAGCAACTCCCGGGCCTCCGGATGGGGAAGCTTGGCAAGAAAAGGCCGCAAAGCCGCCAGAAGCTCCAGGGCCTGCGGGTTCTTCACATCGGTTTGCAGCTTCAAAAAGCCCTCCACATCCCATTTTTCCTGCGCCGCCAGGGCCTTCTTTATGGTGCGGACGCGGTGGGGTGGGGCGAACTCTCCCGGAAAAGGCTCTCCGGAAGCATTGCCTTCGGCAAAGGGATCGTGGTTGGCCGTGGCCAAAAACCCTGCGGGGGGGTTCACCACCCGGGGGTTGCGTTCGTAAGGCTCAAAGCCCTGCCACGCCCACGCCGGATCGTCACCGGGGGCAGGCAGCTTTCCCGCGCCCTTCCCGCGTTTGGGAATGCGCCCGGTGACCTGCCAGGCGATGTTGCCGTGACGGTCGGCCAAAAGCAGGTTCATGGCCGGCGATTCGCAGGTGGCAAAGGCCTCCACACCCTCGTACACGCTTGCCGCCGAAGCGAGCCGCAGGAAGCACTCCACCGGCGAGCGGGCCTGCAGCGCGGTCCAGGCCAGGGCATAGGCTTGTCCGTTTTCCTCCCGCACCACCGGCCCGTGAATGGAGCGCTTGAGCACCACCTCCCGGGGCTGGCCTTCCCCCCGCACCTTGAGGCTTTGCTTTTGCATGACCAACGGCAGCCAGCGTCCGCCAAAGAGCTCATGGGTACCCTGCTCGTTGAGGGTGAGGCGGAAGAGGTCCTGATCGTCCAGCATCACCATGGTGAGCCCCCATGCGACCTGGGGGTTATGGCCAATGAGCACCCCGGGAGCCCCGGGCACCGAAACCCCGGCCAGGGCCAGCCCCGGCGCCTGCAGGTGGATTTCGTACCAGGTGGCGGGGTTGGCCACCCCCACGTGGGGATCGTTGGCCAAAAGCGGCATACCGGTGACGCTTCGGCTAGGCGAAACCGCCCAGTTGTTGGAGCCCACCCCGGAAAACACCGGCGGTGGTGGTTCTGCCGGCGCTTTCGATGGCCGCGGGGGGAGCTCCGGGGGAAGCCAGGCTGCCGCCTGTTCCTCGCTCCAACCCCAGAGGTTCACCGCCCTTTCCCCACCGAAGGCGCGGAGCTCTTCCAGCCTCTGCAGCTCCTCCCCTGCCGCCCAGGTGAGCGTGTACTGCAGAAGCAAACCCACACCCAGGGTGTCCTCCACCTGCCAGGGCTCCGGCTGGCAGCCTAAAAGCAAGCACTCCGGGGCCAGCCGCCAGGCCGGGAGCCGCAAGATGGCAGCGTTCACGCCCGCGGCATAAGCCGCCAGCGCCTTTTCGGCCTCCGGGGGGAGCATCTGGCGCTGGCGACCCACCGCTTCCGGCAAGCCCCAGCGCCGAAACCGCGCATCCACCGCCACCACCTTTTCCCCCAAAAGCTCCGCCAGCCGACCGGAAGCTGCCCGCCGGGAAAGCTCCATTTGGAAAAAGCGCTCCCGGGCGTGCAGGTAGCCCTGCACGAACCAGGCGTCCCGCGGGCTTGCGGCCTGCACGTGGGGCACCCCCCAGGCATCGAACCGCACCGTTACCGGCTGGGAAAGGCCGGCAAGCTTGACCTCCCCCGGTACCGGCACAAACACCGAGGCCCGCAGCAGGTAAAAGACGATGGCTGCCAAGGCCAAAAACACCGCTAAAACCACCCCCAAAACCACGCCCGTTCGCTTTTTCCACGCCACGGCTTACCCCTCCCGCTCGTGCTAAAGTAACGCACCCTTGCCTCGGTGGGAACACCGATGAGGGTTTGCGGCCAAGGCGGTGAAAACCCGTGGCTTTCGAAGGCATGAGCGAGCTATCTCTCCGCAAGGACGACCGCATTTTGGGCCTTTTCCCCCATCCCGACGACGAGTCCCTGGGGGCGGGAATCCTCCTGCAGCGGGCCACCGCTGTGGGGGCGGCGGTGTTACCGGTTTTCCTCACCTCGGGGGAGGCCAACGCCTGGCCCCAGCGGGTTTTGGACCGCAAGCTGGTGCTCACCGCTGAAGACCAAAAGCGCTTTGGTCTGCGCCGCCAGGGAGAAGCCCGGGAAGCGTTGGCGACCCTTGGTGTCAACCCCGACGCCGCGGTGTTTTTGGCCTTCCCCGATACAACACTCACCGCGCTTCTGTTGGCCAATGGTGAGTCTGCTCTCGAACCTTTGCGCAACTTGGTTCGCGAATTTCAGCCCACACTGGTGCTGGCCCCGCTTCTGGCCGACTGCCACCCCGACCACAGCGCCACGGCAGCGCTGGCGCTTGCGCTTTTCACAGAAGCTAAGTCCGGTAGCTTTCGCCTTTTGGCTTACCCCACGCACGCCAACCTGGCCAGCAGCCAGGAGGCTACCCAGATCGCCGGAACGGCAGCCGAAAAAGCCCTCAAAAGGCGCGCCATTGCTGCCCACCGCAGCCAGCTGGTGTTTCGTCGGCGCTTCCACCTGAAGTTTGCCGGGGCCCCCGAGGTCTTCTTGCCCCTTACCACCCCACCTCGCACTCCTCAAGTGAAGGCCACCCTGGAAGGCAACGTGCTGCACGTGAGCTTTCATCTCCCCTTGAGCTGGCGCTCGCTTCGCAAGCCGGTGCTCACGGTGGTCACGTTGCAAGCAAGCCTCGGCGGCTTTTCCCTGCGGCTTTCCCAGCGGCAGCTGGCACCTCTTCCCCCTCAGGTGCAGCGTTGCCGTTGGCAGCGAGAGGGGAAGTCCCTCCGGGTGCTGGTGGAGCTGGCAAACGCCCCAGAGCTGGCCCTGGTGAAGGTGAGCAGGCCGGCCTTTCTCTACGACGAAATGGGTTTCGTTCTCGCCGACAAAGCCTCGGTTTGAGCTACACTTCGCCACGAGCGGAAGGTGAGGGGCGAAACGCGGCGCAAACCGTGGGCTTTTCCCGGCCTCCGGCGAGGACGAGGGGGCGGCTATCAAAGGGACCGGGGTCGTTCCACCAAGATCCTCGCCACCCTCCACCTCGCCGCTGAGCTCTTCGAGCGAGCCCTCACCCCCGAGCACGCCGGCTGGATTGCCCTGGTGGCCCTCACCGCCGGAGAAGGCTTTGGCTTTAACCGCGCCTTCCTCCTGCGGAGAACAAACGGTCTTTTGGAAGGCTGGCTGGGGATCGGTCCCCGGAGCGGTGAGGAAGCGGCGCAGCTCTGGCAGCAGTTGCAGGCCCTGGAGGTAAAGCCCCTGGCCACTTTGGGCACCTTTCAGCCGGAAATCATCAGCCAGGAAAAGGCTCGGCTGGCCGAAACCCTGCAAGCCCTCAAGACCCCACTGCAGGAGGGCTGCGGTCGCTGGCGGCGGGCCTTTGTGGCCCGCCGGGACTTCGCCGACCCCTGCGTGCGGCACTGGATGCACGCGCTGCAGTCCCCTTTCCTGGTGGTGCTCCCCCTGGTGCGCCAGGGGACCTTTTGGGGCGTGGTGCTGGCGGATAACTTCGTCACCAGGGCCCCAGTTTCTGCCCCGCTTTTGGAGGGTGCCCAGGCGCTCTGCCATAGCCTGCAAGCTGCCCTGGAACGCACGGAGCTGTGGGCCCGCTTCCAGGCGGAACAGGAAGCCCGACGCCGCGCCGAGCAGGCGGTGGTGCTGGTGGAAACCGCCCGGGCTTTAGCCCACGACATCAAAAACCCCCTCACCGCCGCAGCTGGTTTGCTCCAACACCTGCTGGAGCACAAACCCACCACCGTGGAAGAGTGGGAAGCCTGGGGGCGAAAAATTGCCGACGGGCTTTCCCGGGTGGAGCGGCAGGTAAACCAGCTGGTGCAGGAGCTGGCCAGCCGCGGCCAGGGCATGGAGCTCACCCGCACCGACGCCGTGGCTCTGCTGCTGCGCCTGGTGGCCTCATGGCAGCCGCTGGCGGAAAGCCGAAGCATCAGCTTGCGTTTTGACCCGCCGGAAAAACCGGTTTGCGTGTGGGCCGACCCGGCCTACCTCGACCGCTGCGTGGAAAACCTCTTGAGCAACGCGGTAAAGGCGGTGGGGCTAGGAGGTGAGGTGCGCGTCAGGGTAGAAGAAGAAGGCGAATGGGTGCGGCTTTCGGTGGCCGATAACGGGCAGCCCCTGCCGCAACCCCTGCGCTCGGACCCTTTTTCGGGAGGCCTGGGGCAACCGGGAGGCAGCGGTGAAGGCCTAGCTTCGGTGCGGCGTCTTACCGAGGCCATGGGCGGGAAAGTCGAGTATGATGAAAACGAGCCCGGCTGGGTGCGGTTTTCCTTGCTCTTGCGGAGGTGCGTATGAAGCGGGTGCTGTTTGTGGATGACGATGAGGCCATCCTTGAGCTGTACCGCCATGTCTTTGGTGGAGAAGGGTACGAGGTGAGCACCTGCTTGACCATGGACGAGGCGCGGGAGCACCTGGCCAAGTTTCCGGTAGATGCGGTGGTTTTGGACATCCGCCTGGCGGAGGGGCTGGGCCTGGCGCTGCTTCGCGAGATTAAGGCGAAAACCCCCACGCTACCAGTGATCCTCTCCACCGCCTACGCCCGCTATCAGGACGATTTTTCCTCGTGGCTGGCCGATGAGTACGTGGTGAAGTCCGCTGACCTGGCAGAGCTGCGCTCGGCCCTGCGGCGCCACCTGGGAGAAGCGCCATGATCCCTATCATCATGGCGGGGGGGTTTGGTACCCGCATCCGCCCGCTTTCCGCCAACATCCCCAAGCCGCTGCTGCCGGTGGTCAACCGGCCCATTTTGGAGCTGGTGCTGGAGCACCTGCGCCAGCACGGGATGAGCGAGGCGGTGGTTCTCACCTACCACGAGCCGGCCAAAATCCGGCAGGCGCTCGGTGATGGCTCCCGCTTTGGCATGAAGCTCACCTACTACCAGGCGGAGCAGGACTTCGGCACCGCCGGTGCGGTGGCCCACGGCGCGCGCTTGGTTTCTTCCGACCGCTACCTGGTGCTTTCCGGGGATGTGGTCTGCGACTTCGACCTTTCCGCCATCCTCCGCTTTCACGAAGCCAAAAAAGCGGCGGTCACCATTACCCTCACGCGGGTGGCCAACCCGCTTCAGTTCGGCATCGTCATTACCGACGGCGACCTCCGCATCCGCAGGTTTTTAGAAAAACCCACCTGGGGCGAGGTGTTTTCCGACACCGTGAACACCGGGATTTACGTGCTGGAAGCGGAGGTTTTGAAGCAAGTGCCGCTGGATGAGCCCTTTGATTTTTCCCGGGATTTGTTCCCGCGTCTTTTGCAGGCCAACGTGCCGCTTTTCGGTTGCATCATGCAGGGGTACTGGCGGGACATTGGCGACCCCGAATCCTACCTGGACGTGCACCAGGACTTCTTTTCCGGCACCCTGCGCCTGATCCCCCAGGGGCGCCTGGAACAAGTGGGGGGGCGCCCCTACTGGGCCGCCGGCGCGGTGGAGGTGGCGCCCTCGGTGGAGGTGCGGGGGACGGTGGTGTTGGGGGAGGGCTGCCGCCTGGAGGAAGGGGCGCGGCTGGAGGACGTGGTGCTGGGGCCGGGGGTGGTGGTGGGCCCCGGGGCGGAGCTGCGCCGCTCGGTGGTTTGGGCAGGCAGCCGCATTGGTGCCGGCGCCAGGCTGGAGCGGGCGGTGGTGGGTGCCGAAGTGCAGGTGGGCGAGCAGGCCGTGGTCGAACGGGGGGCCATCATTGCCGACGCCACGGCGCTGGGGCGGGGGGTGCGGGTCAAGGAAGGGGTCAAGATTTGGCCCTCCAAAGTGGTGGAAGACCACGCGGTGGTGCACTCCAACCTCGTTTACGCCGAAAGGTGGCGCACCTCCGCCTTCGAGGAAGGAGCGGTCACCGGGCTCACCAACCTGGAGCTCACCCCGGAAGTAGCCGCACGGCTGGGAGCTGCCTACGGAACGCTTCTGGCACCGGGCAGCACCATCCTCACCGCCCGCGACGGCCACCCCGCCTCCCGCATGCTGCGCCGGGCCTTCGTAGGGGGTGTGGGCTCCACCGGCGTGCATGTGGTGGACCTGGGCCTCATGCCCATCCCCGTGCTGCGTTACAAGCTCAAGGGGTTTGGTGAAAAGGGTGGGGTGTCTTTTCAGCAGGTGCAGCTGGTGCGGGGCATGACCTCCATCCGCTTTTTCGACGAGCATGGGGTGGACATCTCCACCGCCTTTGCCAAGTCGGTGGAACGGGTGTTCCTGCGGGAGGAGTTCCGCCGGGTCCAGCATCAGGAAATCGGCTTGATCTTCGAGCAACCGCGGGTTTTGGACCTTTACGCCGAGGCGTACCTCAAGGCTTTGGGGGACGCTGCTCTCCCCGAGCGCTTCCGCTTGGTGGTGGACTACGCCCACTCCCCGGCGGTGGTGATCCTCCCCCGGCTTCTGGCCGAGCTGGGCTGCGACGTGGTCACCCTCAACGCCCACACCGAAAGGGAGGAAGCGCTGCTGCCCGCGGATATCCCCAAGGCTCTGGAGCGGCTGGCCGCCATCGTGCGGGCTTTGGACGCCCACATGGGGGTTTTCCTCTACCCCGACGGGGAAAAGCTCGTGGTTTTGGACGACACCGGCCGCATCTGGCAAGGGATGGAGCTCGTCAGCCTGGTTCTGGCGTTGCTTCTGGCCCAGTCCCCGCCGGCGGGCGAGGTGGTGCTCCCCGCCTTTGCCCCTTCCACCTTCGCCCAGGCTCTGGCCAAAGCCAACATCCGAGTGCGGGAAACCCTTTCGGCGCCGCGAACCCTCATCGAGGCCTCGCGGCAAAAGGGGGTCATCTTTGCCACCAGCGGCGAAGGGGACTTCATCTTTCCGGCCTTTCACTACGCCCCCGACGCGCTGTTTGCGGTGGGAAGCTTCCTGTACCACTTAAGCCGGGTGGGGCAACCTTTGAGCGAAGTTGGCCGCCGTGCCCCCACCGTCAACGTGGTGCACCGCACCATTCCCTGCCCGGTGGAAAAGAAGGGGCGCATCATGCGCCAGGTGGTGGACCGCTTTGCCGGCAGGGAGCTTTCCTTCCTGGAAGGCGTCAAGATCAAGCAGGACCAGGGGTGGGTGCTGCTGCGGCCCGACCGTCTGGGACCCGCTCTGCACGTTCACGCCCAGGGGCCGGATCAGGAGGCGGCCGCGAAGCTGGCAGCCTCCTTTGGGGCCCAGGTGGAAGAGCTGGTGCGTGAGGAGTAATGGCCAAGCTCACCTTCCTCTGGCACCTCCACCAGCCCCGCTACCGCACCGCCGATGGCCGGGTCCACGCCCCCTGGGTGCTGCTTCACGCCGCCGGCGAGTACCTCACTTTGGCTTACGCCCTGAAGCAAACCGGGGTGGGTGGGCAGGTGCTGAACCTCACCCCGGTTTTCCTGGAGCAGCTTTTGGCCTATCAGCAGGGACGGGCCCAGGACCCACTGCTCACCGCGCTGGCCACCCCCACCTCCGAGCTTTCACCGCAATCGATCAAAGAGCTGGTGCGCTGGGCGTTCATGCTGCACCCGCGGCAGCTTTCCCGCCTCCCCCGCCTGCGGGCGCTGGCCGGACAGTTGGCGGGGGCCAAGGACGACGAAATCCCCTCCCGCCTTCCTCTTCCCGACCTCACCGACCTCCAGGTGCTCACGGTGCTCGCTTACGCCGCCCCCAACGCCCGCTGGGAGCCGCTGGTGGCCGAGCTTTTGGCCAAGCGCCGGGGCTATTCCCAGGAAGACCGCCGGCTCATCGTGGAGTGGCTGGTGGGCTGCCCGGGAAAGCTCCTGACCCTTTACCGCGAACTCGCCGACATGGGCGTGGAAATTGCCACCTCGCCTTACGCCCACCCGCTCTTGCCGTTGCTCCTGGACACGCAGGTGGCGGCCGCTTCCGTGCCTCCCCCACCAGGTGGTTTCCCCGTTTTCCGATCCCGGGAGGACGCCGCCCTGCACGTGCAGAAAGCGCAGGCCTTCATGGCCGAGCTGGGTTTTTCGGTGCAGGGTTTTTGGCCCCCCGAGGGGGCGGTTTCCGAAGAAGCGGTGGCGCTTTACGGCGAGCACAAGGTGGCGTGGTTGGCCACCGACGAGGGGATCCTGGCGGCCTCCCTGGGGCATCCGGTTTCGGGAGAAACCGGGGTGGCTGCCGAGCTGGCCGTGCCCTGGCGCCTGCGCGGGGAAGGTCCTGCGCTCTTCTTCCGACATCGCGGGCTTTCCGACTTTGTGGGCTTTAAAGCCCAGGAGCTGCCGGAAGCGGAAGCCGCCCAGCAATTCGTGGCGGCCACCGTTTCCGCCAGCCGGCACTTACCTCCGGAGGGCGGGCTGTTGGTGGCACTGGACGGGGAAAACCCCTGGAGCAGCTACCCCGAAGGCGGCGCCACCTTCCTCACCCGTTTGGGCGAGCTTTTGGCCATGACGGGCGAGCTCCGTTTGGTGACCTTGCGCCAGAGGGTGGCCGAGGAAAAGCCGCGGGAGCTCACCCGTTTGCACCCCGGCTCGTGGATCAACGCCTCCTTTGCCACCTGGATTGGCCATGAGGAAAAGCGCAAAGCCTGGGAGCTTTTGGCCCGCTGCCGAGAGGCGGGAGCGGCTGCAGGGGGTGAGTCGTGGTTGGCGGCCCAGGGCAGCGACTGGTGGTGGTGGTTTGGCGACGACAACCCCACGCTCCTCGCCCCCCTTTACGACCGCCTCTTCCGCTGGCACCTGGCCGACGCCCTGCGCGCCGCCGGAAAGGAGCCGCTGGCCGAGCTGGGGGTGCCGGTGCGCAAGGGTGAGACCCCGCTCACCGTGCCCCTTTCCCGCTCCTGGCCCACACCGGTGCTGGACGGCCGCACCACCACCTACTTCGAGTGGGCGGTGGCCGCTTGGGTGGAAGCCGAAGGCTGCCGCCTGGCCTTGCGGGCCGACGGGGACTCCCTCTGGGTTCGCTTTGAGGGTGCCTCCCCGGGAAAGGTACCCCTGCCCGTGGGGGTGACCCTGGCTTCCGGCTCCCACGTGGTACGCTACCTGCTCCCGGTGGACCGCCCGGGCTGGTGCGCGGTGAACAGAATCCTGGAGGCGGCGCTTCCGCTTCCCGGCGGCAACGTGCTGATGGTGGTGGACGCACCGGGGGTACGCTTTCCGGCCTGGGGGTCCTACCGTCTGGAGCTTTTGGAGGTTGACGAGCCGTGAGAAAAGCCCTGGCTACACAGAGGAGCAAACAAAACCATGCCTGAGCTGCGCTTTGACCCCATCCGCCGGCGATGGTCCATCATCGCCACCGAACGCAAGTTTCGGCCCCACGAGTTTGCCCAACCGCAACCGGAAACCTCATCACCGGAAGGCTGCCCATTCGAATACGGGCAGGAAGCGGCCACCCCGCCGGAAATCCTCGCCTACGGCCGCCAAAACCACCAGCCCAACACCCCGGGCTGGCAGGTGCGGGTAGTGCCCAACAAGTTTCCGGCGCTGCGCATTGAAGGCGAGCTCACCCGCGAGGGCGTGGGCATCTTCGATCGGGTGAACGGCATTGGCGCCCACGAGGTCATCATCGAAACCCCAAACCACCACGCGGAAGTGGCCGACCGCTCGCCGGAAGAGCTGCAGCTGATGTTTAAGGCCTGGCGGGAAAGGCTCACCGACCTGCGGCGGGATATCCGCATCCGTTACGTGCTGCTGTTCAAGAACAAAGGGCGGGATGCCGGTGCTTCTCTCCCCCACCCCCACAGCCAGCTCATTGCCACGCCCATCATCCCCACGGTGGTGGTGGAGGAGCTCAACGTGGCCCGCAACCACTGGGCCCACAAGGAGCGATGCATCTTTTGCGACCTCATCCACCAGGAAAAGGCCTTTGGCGATCGCGTGGCCCTGGAAACCGAACACTTCATCCTGTTGGAGCCCTTTGCCGCTTCCTTCCCCTTTGAAACCTGGATCCTCCCCAAACAGCACAGCCATGACTTTGCCCTGGCCAGTGATGCTTTACTTTTGGAACTGGGCAAGGTGCTGCGGGACTTTCTGCGCCGCATCCGGCAGCTTCTGGCTGACCCTCCGTACAACCTCATCCTCCACACCGCCCCCAGCCCCCACCCCCGACCGGGACAGCCCCAGTACTGGACCACCATCGAGTACGACTACCACTGGCACATCGAGTTTGTGCCCCGCATTACCCGCATTGCCGGCTTTGAGTGGGGCTCAGGCTACGCCATCAACCCCACGCCCCCCGAGGAAGCGGCCCGCTTTCTCAGGGAAGCCACCAGCGACGGGGAGCAGCCATGAGGGAAGCCCGGGGGCTTGCCATCGTCCTCCACACCCACCTGCCCTGGGTGCTGAACCACGGGGCGTGGCCTCACGGGGAGGACTGGCTCTTTGAAGCCACCGTGCACTGCTACCTGCCGCTTTTGGCCATGCTGCAAAGGCGGGGGAGAAAAGGCGCAAAAAACCAGCTCACCATCACGGTTTCGCCGGTGCTGGCCGCGCAGTGGCGCCACCCGAGCTTCCCCGGCAAGCTGGCCACCTACCTGCAGAACCGAGTGGCAGCCGCGGAAGAAGCCAACGACCTGGCGCTGGCCGGCTTCTGGCGGGAGCTCTTTGCCGATCGCTTGCGCTTTTTCGACACCATTAACAGCGATCTCGCCGCTGCCTTCGCGCAACTGGCCCACGATCAGGTCATCGAGCTGGGAACCTGCGCCGCCACCCACGCCTACCTTCCGCTGGTCCACGACCTGCGCTCGGCGCGCCTGTCGTTGCTTTTGGCCCAGGCCTACCACCACCAGGTCTTCGGGCGGAAAGCCGCAGGTGTTTGGCTCCCCGAGTGCGCCTACCGCCCCGCCGGCCCCTTCCGCCACCCGGTCACCGGGTTTTTTGAGCCCTTCCGTCCGGGCCTGGAAACGCTTCTGGAGGAAGCCGGTTTTTCCTGGACGGTTTTGGACTCCCACCTGCTCCTGGGGGGAAAACCGGTGGCTTCCTCGGCTGCCCAGCAGGTCAGTGCGGAAATCCCCACCTCGCCGTCGCTTTACCACCCCGCGCTGATCGCCCGCTCGCAGGTAGCGGCCTTTTTCCGGGACCCCCATACCTCCCTGCAGGTTTGGTCGCGGGAGCACGGTTACCCCGGCGAGGAGCGCTACCTGGACTTCCACAAGCGGCACTGGCCCTCGGGCCTCAAGCTGTGGCGGGTCACCCACCCCAAGGCCGACCTGGCGGACAAGCTCCCCTACGACCCCGAAGCCATTGCCCAGGCCGTGGACTCCCACGCCCATCACTTCCTGGAGGTGGTGGCAGGTCTGGGCGATGCCCGGGGAGGCGTGGTGGTGGCCCCCTTTGATACCGAGCTCTTCGGCCACTGGTGGTTTGAAGGGGTGGCGTTTTTGGAAAAGGTGCTGGAAAAAGCCGAAACCCACCCCCTGGTGCACCCCACCACGCTTTCCCAGGCGCTGTCCGTCGAAGCTCCGTCCCCGGTGGAGCTCCCCGAGGGCTCCTGGGGCGAAGGGGGGGACCACCGGGTTTGGGTAAACCCCGAGACCGAGCACTTTTGGCGGGAGCTGGCCTCCGTGGAAAAGCAAGCCTGGGAGGCTTTGGTGCAATCCTCAGCCCACGACGGGTTCCGCTCCGCCCAAGCCCACGAGCTGCTTTTGGCCCTGGCTTCCGACTGGCCTTTCTTGGTGACCACCCAGGCAGCCCGGGATTACGCCGAGCGGCGCTTTGCCCTCCACGTCCAGCGCTTGCGCCAGCTCATCACGGAGGCCGGCGGTCCGCTTCCCCCCTGGGTGGCGGAGGACGCCGCCTTCCCCGACGGTCTTTTGCTTTCGGTGGTGGGCGAGGTTGTTTCCCACCCAACCCTTTAAGGAGTGCCCATGCGTTTGGCCCACGTGGTTTCCGAAGCGGTACCGTTTTCCAAAACCGGCGGCCTTGCCGATGTGGCGGGAGCCTTGCCCAAAGCGCAGGCGGCCCTGGGTCTTGACGTCAGCGTGGTGCTCCCCGCCCACCGCCTCACCGTGCAAGCCCCTCCGCCGGGCACGCCGGTGGGCACCGTGGAAGCGCTGGGTCTCCAGGGAAAGGTTTACGAGCTCCTCCAGGACGGTGTGCGCTTTCTCTTTCTCGACTGCCCACCGCTCTTCGTGCGGCCTGCGCTTTACAGCTTGCCGGAAGGGGACTTCCCCGACAACCCCATGCGCTTTGCCTGGTTTTCCAGGGCTGCCTTGCAGGTGACCCAAGACCGGCAGGTCATCCACGTTCACGACTGGCAGGCGGCGCTGGTGCCTTTCCTACTGGCTTGCCAGGCGGACTCTAGCCGACCTCAACAGGCCACCGTGATCACCATCCACAACCTGGCCTACCAGGGGGTTTTCCCGCCCTGGGTGCTTTCCGCGTGCCAGCTGCCGGAGGCCTACTTCACCATGGAGTGCCTGGAGTACTACGGCCAGGTGAACTTCCTCAAGGCGGGGCTGACCACCGCCTCGGC
The DNA here is from genome assembly GCF_000687145.1 of Thermoanaerobaculum aquaticum. NCBI lineage: Bacteria > Pseudomonadati > Acidobacteriota > Thermoanaerobaculia > Thermoanaerobaculales > Thermoanaerobaculaceae > Thermoanaerobaculum > Thermoanaerobaculum aquaticum. Next base: position 18,133 of record NZ_JMFG01000013.1, on the reverse strand, counting down.
CATCACAACGGTTTCCCCCACCTACGCCCGGGAAATCCTCAACCCGGCCTTTGGCTGCGGGCTGGAAGGGGTGCTGGCCAAAAGGCAGGACCGCCTTTTCGGCATCCTCAACGGCCTGGATGAGGACCTCTGGGATCCGGCCAGGGATGCCGCTTTGCCGTTGCCCTACACCCGGGAAAACCTCACCGCGGGAAAGGAAGCCGCCGCCCAGGAACTCCGGCGGGTGCTGGGCATGAGCCCCAGCTCCCGGCCGATCCTGGGGATGGTTTCCCGCATTACCGAGCAAAAGGGCGCCGACGTGCTGGTGGCGGCGCTGGAAGACATCCTGCAGTTGGGGTTCGATGTGGTGGTGTTGGGCACCGGCGAGGGGCGCTTTGAAGAGCTTTTGAAGGCTGCTCAGGCAGCCCACCCCGATCGCGTGGCCGTGGCCCTCCGCTTTGACGACCGGTTGGCCCGGCTCATTTACGCAGGGAGCACCCTCTTCCTCATGCCCTCCCGCTGGGAGCCCTGTGGCCTGGGGCAAATGATTGCCATGCGCTACGGCACCCTGCCGGTGGTACACGCCACCGGCGGTCTGGCCGATACGGTTCGGGATGCTTCCCAGCCGGACGGTAACGGCTTCGTGTTTTCCCCGCTCACCCCCCAGGAGCTGGTGCGGGCTCTGCAGCGGGCCAAAGAGCTGCTGGCTCAGCCGGAAGCCTGGCAGGAACTGCAAAGACGCGCTGTAGGTCAGGATTTTTCGTGGAAATCCTCAGCGCAAAAGTACCTCGAGCTTTACCGCTGGCTTTTAGGGTTAGAGCCAACGGGAGCGCGCAGGTAGCAAGGGCTGCTGGCAGCGTTTTTCCCGCGCCCCGGGCCGTCGCGTTGACCGAGGCTCCTGCGTGTGCTAGGGTTTTCTTCGTGGTGAGCGGAGAGCCTTAGATGGTCTTCTTTAACTGGGCCACCATGCAAATGGCGGCCAAGATCGTGTACTACGGTCCTGGCCTTTGCGGCAAAACCACCAATCTGTCGTACATCTACGCCAAGACCGCCCCCACTTCCCGGGGGGAAATGGTTTCTCTGGAAACCGAAACGGACCGCACGCTTTTCTTTGACCTCCTGCCGCTGGAAGTGGGAAAGGTGGGCGGCTTCCGTACCCGGTTGCAGCTTTACACCGTGCCCGGGCAGGTGTTTTACAACACCACCCGCAAGCTGGTGCTGAAAGGTGTAGACGGCATCGTGTTCGTGGCCGACTCCCAGCGCCCAATGGCCGATGCTAACGTAGAAAGCTTCAACAACCTCCGGGAAAACCTGCAGGAGCTGGGGATTGACTTCGACTCGGTGCCGCTGGTGCTGCAGTACAACAAGCGCGATTTGAAGAACATCCTGTCGGTGGAAGAGCTCAACGCGGCGCTCAACCCCGACGGCAAATACCCATACTTCGAAGCAATAGCCACGCAGGGCGTGGGGGTTTTTGAGACCCTAAAGGCCATCACCAAGCTCACGCTTAAGACGCTGCGGGCGCGGATGGCCACGCAAGAGGCCAAAGTGGAAGAGGTGCGCCCAGCGGCGGCTGCTCCTCCGCCACCTCCCCCAGCTCCTGCACCCGCACCGAAGGCCAGCTTTTCCCCGGACCGGCTAGCCAGTGCGGTGGAGCAAGAGCTGCCCCCGCCGCCGGTGGTGGAGGTGCTTACCGAAACCGTGCAGCCACCGGTGGAAGAGCTGCCGGCAAGCGCGGTCACCGGTCCAGCGGCAGAAGTTGCCCCGGAAGCCCCGCCGCCCGCCACTCCGGAAGCCGAACCAGCGGTGGAGTTCGCCACCACCACCGAGCCGGCCCCACCCTCCACCCCGGAAGTCCGGCACGTCCGCGTGTCGTCTTCCCTGGACATCCTGGCGGAGCTTGAAAACCTGCGGAAGGCCAGCACCTACAAGGCCCCCGTGGAGGAACCAGCGAAACCCGCGTTGGACCTGGACGCGCTGTTGGCGGGGTCCCTCAACTCCCGCCAGGAAGTTCGCAAGAAGGTCGAGGAACACGTAGGCAAAGCTCTGGGGCAAGCTGCCCGCTGTCGGGTGCGCATCGAGCTGGTGGACGACAACGACGCCACCGTGGCCACGGTGGCCCCCGTGGATGTGGAGCTCAAGCGGGGGGAACGGGTGCGGCAGCTGGCCCTCACCCTCACCGTCAACCTGCAGGGCGAATGAAGGGGAGCTGGTTCTTCTCGGCGGCGTTGGCCGGGCTTTTGCTTGCCTGCCAAACTACCGTCCAGCACAGGCCGGTAGTGAGCGTTGCCAATACCAGCGGAAAGCCGGCAAACCAGCCGGAGGAAAGCGCCGGGGAAAAACTGCGGCGAAATGCCGAAAAAGCTCTGGAGTCCGCCCGGGAAGCCGCCGTTGCCGGCGACGAGGATGGCTTTCTGGCCTGCGAGTCCACCCTTGTGCAGCAGGTAGGGGAGGCCATCGCCGAGGCTCCCCAGGACCCCGAGCTGCCACAGGCCATCGCTGAGCTCTGGCAAGAGCTGGACGACCTTACGGCCACCCTGTACGCCGAGGAGGAAACTCCAGAGCAGGAAGAAAGCGCTCAGGTTCCCGAGGAGGTTTTACCGGCAAAACCCGAACAGGTGGAGCAAGCCGCCCGGGAGGCCCAAGAGCTCACCTTTGACTTACCGGTGAAGGTGACCCCGGAGGTTGCGTCGCTCATTGACTTCTACACCGGCCCATACCGGGAAAGGCTAATTGCCGCGCTGGAGCGGGCGGCCCGCTGGCTGCCGCTCATCCGCTCCTACCTTTCGCAAATGCAGCTGCCCCAGGATCTGGCGTACCTGCCCCTGGTGGAAAGCGCCTTTCACACCCACGCCCGCTCCCGGGCCAAAGCCACCGGCCTCTGGCAGTTCATGGCCGGCACTGCCCGCCTGTACCAATTGCGCTGCGACGGGTTGGTGGACGAGCGTTTAGACCCCCAGCGGGCCACGCAAGCGGCGCTGGCGCACCTCTCGGACCTTTACGCTACTTTTGGCAACTGGGAGCTGGCTCTGGCGGCCTATAATTCCGGCGCCGGACGGGTGGAGAAGGCCATCAAGCGCGCAAAAGGCAACACCGACTTCTGGAGCATCCGCCGGTTTTTGCCGCGGGAAACCCGGAACTACGTACCCGCCTTTTGGGCAGCGCTGATCGTGGTCAAGCAGCCTCAGCGCTTCGGCCTTCCCACGTTTCCGGAGCAAACCTGGTGCCGGGACATGGTGCCGGTGGAAGGGGCGCTGGACCTGGAGGTTTTGGCCGAAAAGGGCGCGTGGGACCTTGAGACCCTGCGCCAGCTCAACCCTGCTTTGGTCCGCGGCATTACCCCTCCAGCTGGCGTGTACCAGGTGGCGGTCCCCTGCGGACAGGGGGAACAGGCCAGAACCGTCATTGCCTCCATCCCGCCCAGCGAGCGCATCAAGCGGCTTTTCCACACCGTGCGGCCGGGGGACACCATTGCCGCCATTGCCCGCCGCTACCGGGTTTCACCAGAAACCATCATGGCCGCCAACAACATCACGAACCCCAGGGCCTTGCGGGTGGGCCGGGAAATGGTGATCCCCAAGGCCGGCTGGTCAGCCGCCACCGTGGCCGAGAACCGCGAAAAACCGCGTTCCCGCGCCCAGAGCATCCGCAACCCCCTGCGCTACCGGGTGAGGCCAGGGGACACCCTCTACAGCATTGCCAAACGCCATGGGCTCACGGTGGAGGCCATCCGCGCCAAGAACAACTTGAGCGGCACCGTCATCCGACCGGGTGATGTGTTGTACCTAGCCCCGTGAAGGCTGCTCCCAGCCTTTGCGTGGCTCTCCGGCAAAAACCAAAGGCTAAACGCAGAAAACTCGCTTTTGGCCCCAGGAAAACAAAGAGGCCACTAGCTTTTTACCCGGTAGCGTTGTGACGGACAACGATTTCTTTTAACTCCAGGTCACATTCCTGTGAAAGTTGATGCAACCCTAGGGTAAAATACCCAGCCGCGCCTTAAGAGAGGCGGCGGCAGAAGGGGGGAAGCCCGTGAAGATCGGAGTACCACGCGAGGTAAGACCCGGGGAACGTCGTGTGGCCCTGGTCGCCGATGCCGTGAAGAAGCTGGTGGGCGCCGGCCACGAGGTTTTGGTGGAAAAAGGGGCGGGAGCGGCCGCAGGGGTCACGGACGAGGAGTACGCCCAGGCGGGTGCGAAAATCGTAGCTCCCGACCAGGTTTGGGCCGCGGACATTGTGGTCAAGGTGGAGCGCCCGACCGACGAGGAAATCGCCAAGATGCGCCAGGGGCAAGTGCTGATTGCCATTTTGCAGCACCTGGCCCACCCCGAAACCGCAGAAAAGCTGGCCAAACAGGGTGTCACCGCCTTTGCCATGGACTGGATGCCACGCATCACCCGCGCCCAGGATATGGACGCCCGCTCCTCCATGAGCACGGTGCAGGGATACAAGGCGGTTTTGGCTGCTGCTGACCTTCTGCCGCGCTTCATGCCCATGCTCATGACCGCTGCCGGCACCATTTCCCCTGCCCACGTGCTGGTGATTGGCGCGGGGGTGGCGGGTTTGCAGGCCATTGCCACGGCCAAGCGCTTGGGGGCGGTTGTGGAGGCCTTCGACGTGCGACCGGCTACCAAGGAGCAGGTGGAGTCCCTGGGCGCGCGCTTTATCCCCATGGACCTGAAGCTGGAGAAGGCCCAGGACGAACAGGGGTACGCGGTGGCCGTGGGTGACGAGGTGCTGGAGCTGGAAAGGCAAACCCTGGCCAAGAGACTCCCCCACAGCGATGTGGTGATTTCCACGGCCCTGGTGCCCGGGCAAAAACCGCCGGTGCTGCTCACCACCCCCATGGTGGAAACCATGCGCCCCGGCTCGGTGATCGTGGACCTGGCCGCGGCCTTTGGTGGCAACTGTGAGCTGACCCGCGCCGGTGAGGTGGTGGAGCACAAGGGGGTCAAGATCGTGGGCTACACCGACTGGGAGAGCCGCGCCGCCGTCCACGCCAGCCAGATGTACTCCAAGAACGTGCTTAACTACCTCAACTTCCTGCTCAAAGGTGGTCAGCTTAACCTCAACCTTGAGGACGAGCTGGTGAGCTTCCCGCTCATCACCCACGCCGGTGAGTTCCGGGCGCGGAAAGGAGGTCAGTAATGGAATCCCTGGTGATGATGCTGACGGTTTTCGTGCTGGCGGTTTTCGTTGGGTTTGAGGTCATCTCCAAGGTGCCTCCCCTGCTCCACACCCCGCTGATGTCGGGTTCCAACGCCATTTCCGGAGTCACGGTGCTGGGCGCCATCATTGCCACCGGTGCGGCCATTACCAGCGGCATGAAGTGGCTGGGTTTTGTGGCGGTGGTGCTGGCCATGACCAACGTGGTGGGCGGGTTTGCGGTCACCCACCGCATGCTGGGCATGTTCCGGCGGAAGAAGTAAGGAGGCGACGATGCTCAACTTGCTCTACCTACTGGCAGCCGTGAGCTTTATCTTTGCGTTGAAAATGCTGTCCTCCCCCAAGACCGCGGTGGCCGGCAACCTCACCGGTGCGGTGGGCATGCTGGTGGCCATCGTCGCCACCCTTTACGCCGGAGGCGTGGTGGACTTCCCCACGGTGCTGGCGGGTCTCGCCCTGGGCTCGCTGTTCGGGCTGTTGTTGGCGCTCTTTACGCCCATGACCGCCATGCCGGAAATGGTGGGGCTTTTAAACGGCTTTGGCGGCGCAGCCTCGGCTCTGGTGGCTTCCGCCGAGCTGGTGCGGGTGCACCACACCCCCGAGGAATCCCTGGGGATGGTGGCCATCATTGCCATTGCCCTTTCCCTGCTCATCGGTTGGGTGACCTTCACCGGCTCCATGGTGGCCTTCCTGCGCTTGCGGGAGTGGATCTTGGGTGGCCGCCCCACGCTTTTCCCCGGCCAGCACTGGCTGAACCTGGCGCTGTTTCTGGCTTCGGTGGTGGCGGCGGTTTTCCTGGTGCAAAAACCGGAAGTGGGCACGCCCTTTTACGTGCTTTCGGCGCTTGCGGCGGTTTTAGGTGTAGGCCTCACGATCCCCATTGGCGGTGCCGACATGCCGGTGGTCATTTGCCTTTTGAACTCCTATTCGGGCATGGCCGCATGCACCACCGGCTTCGTGCTCAACAACAACGGCTTAATTATTTCGGGGTCGCTGGTGGGCGCTTCCGGCATCATCCTCACCAACATTATGTGCAAGGCCATGAACCGCTCCTTCACCAACGTGCTGTTCGGTGGCTTTGGGGCCACCGTGCAGGAGGTGGCGGCGGCAGGGCCTGGCGGACCTAAGACCGTACGCCGCGGCGATGCCGAAGAAGCCGCCATGATCCTGGAATCGGCCCGCACCGTGGTCATTGCCCCTGGTTACGGCATGGCCGTGGCTCAGGCCCAGCACGCCGTCAAGGAGCTGGCCGACGAGCTGGCCAAGCGGGGTGTTGATGTCAAGTACGCCATCCATCCGGTGGCGGGGCGCATGCCCGGGCACATGAACGTGCTCCTGGCTGAAGCGCAGGTTCCCTACGAGCAACTTTGGGAAATGGACAAGATCAACCCGCTCTTCCCCGAAACCGATGTGGTGCTGGTCATCGGCGCCAACGACGTGGTCAACCCCGCAGCCCGCACCGATCCTTCGTCCCCCATTTACGGGATGCCCATCCTGGATGTGGACCGCGCCCGTACGGTGATGGTCATCAAGCGCTCCCTCAACCCCGGATTTGCCGGCATTGATAACCCGCTTTACTACCTGCCCAACACCATGATGCTGTTTGGGGACGCCAAGAAAATGGCCCTGGAGCTGGCGGAAGCCCTCCGCAGGCTGTAGCCACGAAGTTTTTTGCCACGCAGGGGGCGGGTCATTCCCGCCCCTTTTTCGTTGGCGCGTTAAAAGGACGCATGCTTTGCATTCTTCCGGGTTGGCCTTAGAATCCAACGAGGAGGTTTGCTTGACACTTAAGCACATTCGAACATGACGCTCTCGCAATGGTCTGTGGTGGTGCAGTTAGGGGTGGCGAGTTTGCTGGCCATTTTCTTCTTTACCCTTGCCCGCTCCCTGCGCCTCATCGAAGTCCGCCTGTGGGCCCGGGCCTGGCTAGCGGACACCGTAGCGTTGGTAGCCGTTTATCTTGCAGCTTTCTTTTCCGACACCGGCTTCCTCCGCCAGCTCTTCCTGGCCGCGTACCTTGCCGCCAAAACCGCCTTTGTGATTTGGGTGGTAGCCGGAGTGAGCCAGCATTTGGCCCCGGGAAAAGAGGCCGTTTTGGGGAAAAGAAACGCCTGGTGGATGGTGGGGCTCTGGGGCCTTAGCCTTGGCCTGGCCAACCCCTCTCTTTCCGCCGCCCTCATGGCCCAATCCACGCTGGTGGCCGGTGCTTTCCTGGCCACCGCCTTTTGGGTTTGGCGGCGCCCCCGCTTCCCCCGGTCACGGTGGCTCGCCGCTTCGCTGTTTCTGGAAGGCGTTCTTTTTGCCGGATACGTGGCCGCCCTCGTTCCCACCGTGTGGGGTGGGGCTCCTCCCCGCGGCTTGCTGCCGGTGACGTCTTTCTTTGACGCGGGGGCCGAGCTGGTGCTGGCCATGAGCATGCTCATCGTTCTGGAGAGCTCCTCCACAGCCCAGCTCAACCACCTTCACGCTGAGCTCATGGACTCCTACGACCGCCTGCGCGCCCTGGTGGAGCAGGATCCGCTTACAGGCCTGGCCAACCGCCGGGCCCTGGAAACCGAACCCCTGCGCCAGCACAACCAGCCAGTGGTGGTGGCGTTTTTTGACGTGGACAACTTCAAGGAAATCAACGACAGGTACGGCCACGTGGTGGGGGATGCCTGCCTCATCCGCGTGGCCACCGTCATCGCCAGTCGCTTCCGCCCGGAGGACCGGGTTTTCCGTTGGGGCGGGGACGAGTTCTTGGTGCTGGCTGCAGGCATGGATCCATCCAGCGTCGAGGAGCGGTTTGCGGCCATCGTTCAGGACCTGGAAAAAGCCGAAGAGGGGCTGCCCCCCTGCCGGCTTACCATGGGCATAAGCCAGCTCTCCCCTGGCCAATCCCTCAACGAGGCCTTAGCGGCTGCCGATCTGGCCATGTACCGCGCCAGACAGCAACGGACTGCCAGTCAAGCCTGACGTCAGCCGAGATTCCATCACCCTTTCGGTCCTTTGGCCAGCAAAGCTAAAATGGCCCGTGCGGCTGCGGGAAAAGCTCGGTTGGATTGCCCTCCTTTACTTTGCCGAAGGGCTCCCCTTTGGCATTGCCTATGACGTTTGGCCGGTGTACTTCCGGGTTCACGGCGTTTCCCTGCGGGAAATTGGCTTTATGAGCCTGTTGTCCCTGCCGTGGACGCTCAAGCTGCTGTGGGCACCGGCGGTGGACCGCTGGGGGATGCGTCAGCACTGGATTGCTGCCGCGCTTACCAGCCTGGGCCTAACCACGCTGGTGCTCCCGGCTCTGGACGCCGCTCACCCGGGCCCCCTCCTCTGGGCCCTCATGCTGGCGTTTACCCTGGCTTCCGCCACCCAGGACATTGCCGTAGATGCTTACGCCGTGGACCTGGCCAGCCCCGGGGAGGAAGGCGCCATCAACGGCATGCGGGTCACCGCCGCGCGGGTGGCTTTGCTTTTGGGCGGCGGAGGGCTCATCACTGCAGCTGGATGGTGGGGGTTTGAGCCCCTTTTTGCCCTCACCGGTGTGCTCTTCTTCCTGCTGGCCGGGGCCGCCTGGTTCAGCCCCCGGGTGCCGCTCGCTGCCAACCAGCGACGGTCTCCCATCAAGCCGGTGTTGCGCTGGCTTTTCCGCCCGCAAATGGTGCCGGTGCTGGCGTTCACTCTGCTCTTCAAGCTTGGGGACTCCACCTTGGGCCGTATGGTCAAACCCTTCTGGGTGGACCGGGGGTACAGCCTGGAGGAGATCGGCTTGATTTCCGTGACCCTGGGCACCGTCCTCACCATTGGCGGGGCGCTTTTGGGGGGCTGGTTCGTAAGCCGTTTTGGCATTTTTTCCGGGCTTTTGTGGCTGGGGGGCCTGCAAATGGTTTCCAACCTGGGGTACGTGGCGGTGGCCGCGCTCACCCTGCCCCGGGAAAGCATTTACCTGGCCTCGGCCTTTGAGTCCCTCACCCAGGGGCTGGGAACCGCCGCTTTCTTGTCGTTTCTCATGGGCCAGTGCGAAAAGGAACACGCCGCCACCCAGTACGCGCTGCTTTCCGCAACCTTTGCGTTGTCCCGCGACCTGGTGGGGGCCTTTTCCGGTTTGGGCGTGGAAAACCTCGGTTACGCCGTGTACTTTGGCGTGACCACGGCGCTGGCGGTGCCAGGGCTGGTGCTGCTCTTGCCGTTGCGGAAGGTCCTGCTTTCGCAACAAGCTCCGGAGGCTGCAGGGGCAAAACCCCAGGGAAGCGATTAGAATGGCTTGCAGGAGGTGCCTATGAGTGCCAACGTGGGAGGCGCTGACAAGGTCATCCGCATCGTCGCTGGGCTGGTGATCTTAGGGCTGGGGCTGGCGTTTAAGAGCTACTGGGGGCTTGTGGGGCTTCTCCCGCTGATCACGGGGCTTGTGGGCTTTTGTCCCGCCTACGTGATCTTTGGCATTTCCACCTGCAAGAAGTGAGCTTGAGGGGCGTGCTAGACTTCAGGGTCCCCCGGCTGTAGGGGGGCAGGATCCAGTGCACGCGGTCACGTACATCACCCGTCATCGGCGTTGGCCAGCGCGGTTGGGCTGGGGCGGCGAAGGTCTTTACTCCCGCTTCCGCTGGCACCGCGAGCGCAGCCTCCCCCTGGTGCGCCGGGTGCTGCTGGTGCACCCTCGCCTCCCTGAGGCTTTCGATGGCCTCACCGTGGCGCAGGTGAGCGACGTGCACGCCGGCCAGTTCATGACCCCCGATCGGCTGGAGAAGGTCCGCGCGCTCGTGTGCCGACTGGCGCCAGACATGATCGTGTTTACCGGGGATCAGCTGGACCGCCGGCCGGTGGATGCCGAGCTCTTTGTGCAAGCTTTTGCTGGTCTTTCCGCCCCCTTGGGTGTTTACGGCATCCTTGGCAACCACGACTACCTGGCAGGCCGGGAGCTGGCGGTAGCGGCGCTGGAAGCGGCGGGGATTACCCCGCTGGTGAACGAGGCGGCGCTGGTCCAGCGCCGGGGCGCTTCGCTGCTTTTGGCAGGGGTGGACGATTTGGATGCCCCCCGTCCCTTTGGCCCCGATTTTTCCGTGCTGCAAACCGACAACGGCTTTTTTAAGCTGCTGCTCTGTCACCAGCCGCGGCTGTGGCCGGAAGCCATTCGCCACGGCGCCGACCTCACGCTTTCCGGGCACACCCACGGCGGGCAAATTTCCCCTATCGGTGAGCGCTTTTCCGTGGCCCGCCTAGCCACCCGGTTTGTGGCCGGCGCTTACGTTTCCGGTTCCCACCTGCTCTACGTTTCCCGGGGCGTGGGGGTGGGCGCGGTGCCGCTGCGGGTGGGCACCCTGCCGGAGGTGGACCTCATCACCCTGCACCGCGGCCAACCCGCCGCAAGCCTTTAAGGCCAGAACTTACCGCACCACAATGGGTGGCAACCAAACGGGCCCGGGAAGGGCTGCCTTCCCTTGGGCCAGCAGGGAAAACCACGTTCTGGCTTGCTCTTCGTCATCCGGACGCAGGATTCGCTCGAAGAGCTCAATCTTTCGAGGGTAAAAGCGCAGCTCCACCGGATCTTCGGGACCCAACCCGGCAAGCTTCCTGGCTTCCTCCAGGGCCACGTCAAAGCCTCCCAGGCGGTCCACCAGACCCAGCTCCAGCGCCTGCTCCCCGGTAAAGACCCGGCCCCGCCCCATGCTGTCCACCTTTTCCCGGCTCAACCCCCGGGCTTTGGCCACCCGCTCCACGAACTGGTCGTACACCCGGTCAAGCCAGGCTTGAATGATCTGCCTCTGCTCCGGTGTCCAGGGGTGCAGGCTGCCGAAAAGGTCGGCGTTGGGGCTGGTGGCCAACTCCCCCCAGGTGACGCCCAGCTTTTCCTCCCAGAACCTGGCCATGGCCAAATGCCCCGCAAAAACGCCAATGGAAGCGGTAATGGTCCCCGGGTTGGCCACCACTTTTTGGGCCCCGCAGGTGATCCAGTACCCACCGGAAGCCGCCACGTTGCCCATGGAAACCACCACCGGTTTTTCCTTGGCAGTGCGTTCCATTTCCACACGGATGATTTCCGAAGCCACGGCGCTACCCCCTGGGGAGTTGATGCGGAAGATCACCGCCTTGGCGTCCGACTCCCTCACGTCCCGGAAAACCCGGGCCATGGTTTCCGCCCCCATCACGTCACCACCGAAGAAGGGCACCGGAGAAAAGCCGCTTTCCCCCCGCATAATGGCCCCTTCCGCCACCACCACGGCAATGGGGGTTCCGCTGGAATCCGGCCTTCCGGAGCGCAAGTACCGCCGCAAGCCCACCACCTCCAGGCTTCCGCTTTCGCCTTTTGCGGTCTCCTCGGCAAAGCTATCCCAGTCCTGGATGGCGTTCACCAGCTTGAGCTCCAGCGCTTTAGGTCCCAGGTACGGCCCCTGGGCCATCAACGTTTGCGCTTGCGCTTCCGACAGGCCTCGAGAGGAGGCAATCCCTTTCGCGATTTGTCGGCCTATGGAGCCCAAAAGCCACGCCGTCATTTCCCGATGGGCCGGGGTAAAGTCCTTTTCGATATAGAAATTGCGCGCGGTTTTGTAGTCGCCAATTCCGGGAAAATCCGGCTCAATTCCCAGCCTGTCCAGGGTGCCGCGAATAAAGGGGACCTCGGCCTTCAGACCCACAAGCGTGAGGTCACCCATGGGACCCAGCACCACCTTTTGGCAGCCGGTGGCCAGAAAGTAGGCCATGTTTCCGGAGTAGCCTTCCCCTGCGGTTTCCAGGTAAGCGTAGGTGGGCTTTCCGGCAGCAGCCACCGCCTGCAGCTGCTCGCGGATTTCCTGCACCGTGGCCAGACCAGCAAAGCAGTCACGGATTTTCACCCGCACGGCCTTAATACGCTTGTCAGACCGCGCTTTGACCAGAGCGTCCCGGAGGTCCTGGCGGGAAACCACCCGGGGCCCAAAGAGCTCAGCCCAGGGCTCCTCGCTGCTCCGCTCGGGGATTTCGCCGGCAATTTCCACGTGCAGCACCGCACTGGAGGGGAGCCGGCGCACGGTCATCTTTACCCCCACGATGATGGCCAACACCCCGCCCACCACCACCAGCACCAAGCACCCCAGCGCTGCGAACACCTTGGATCGTCCAGCCATAGCTCCCTCCCGTCTTTCACCCTATGATACGGTCAGCGCCAGCCCTTTGTTCTCGTCCTGCAACAGCTTTTCCGCCCGCTCCAGCAAGCTCGCGAAAAACACCCCCAGCTCCTGGTACGGTTCGGGGCTCGCCAGATCCACGCCCGCCTGGCGGAGAAGCTCGTAGGGGTACGCCGAACCGCCGGCTTTCAGGAGGTTGAGGTAGCGCTCCCTTGCCCCCGGTTCCCCCGCCAGGATTTGCCGGGCAAAAAACGTGGAAGCGGCAATGGAGGTGGCGTACTGGTAAACGTAAAAGCCGTAGTAAAAGTGCGGGATGTACGCCCACTCCACGGCAAATTCCCCGTCCACCATGACCTCTTTTCCGTGGCCTAACCACCGGCGCTGTTTTTCCCCGTAAAGGGCGGTGAGGTTTTCGCCGGTGAGGGCTTCCCCTCTTTCCACCTTTCGGTAGACGGCCAGCTCGAAATCGGCAAAGTTAGCCTGCCGGAAGAACGTTCCCCGGATGTGCTCCAAAAGGTAGGAAAGCACGAAAAGCTCCTGGCCCTTATCGAGAGGGCCCCGCAACAGGTGATGGAAAAGCAGGGTCTCGTTTAAGGTTGAAGCAATTTCCGCAAGGAAAATCGGGTATTCCGCTGTAGGGTAAGGTTGGTAGCGGTTGGCCAGAGCCGAATGCACCGCGTGACCCCACTCGTGGGCCATGGTGGCCACGCTGTCCAGCGACCCGTGGAAGTTCAAAAGCACGTAGGGGTGCACATCGTAGGCTTCACCCGTGCAGTAGGCCCCGGACCTCTTCCCTGGGCGCGGGTACGGGTCCATCCACCCGCCCCCAAGCCCTTCCTGCAGCACCTGGCTGTACTCCTCGCCCAATGGGGAAAGGCTTTCCACCAGCAGCTCGCGGGCTCGTTCAAGGGTGACCTCGCCGAAGCTGTCCTCGCCCCAGGGCACGTAAAGGTCGAAAAAGGCCAGCGGCGAAATGCCTAACGCCTTGCGGCGCAGGGCAAAAAGCCGATGCAGAAGCGGCAGGAGGTTTTCCGCTTCGCGCAAAAGGCGGTGGTACACCGCTTCTGGGATAGCGTTGGGGAAAAGCGCCGCCTCCAGGGACGAAGCAAAACGCCGCAAGCGCGCCTCCGTGGCCTGGTGGCGCACGTGGGCATCCAGGGCGCAGGCCAGGGTGCGGGCAAACTGCTGGTACGTGGCGAAAAAGCTGCGGGCGGCCTTTTCGCGCACGCTGCGGTCGCGGTGTTCCCGCAGGCGAGTGTACGCCGTCTGGTCCACCCGCACCTTTTGCCCATCGGCAAGCTCAATTTCGGGAAAGGGAAACTCCGCATGGGTGAGCACCTGGTAGAGGTTGTACGGGGATCTCCCCACGGGCGAAAGCTCGGCCAACACCCGTTCTTCCCCCTCGGGCAAGAGGTGGGCGCCGTGGCGTACCGCATCCCGCAGGTAAAAGGCAAACTCCGCAAGCTCCGGCTCCTGGGCCAACAGCGCCTCCACCCGTTGCTCGCCCAGTTGCGCCAGGCGCGGCGAAAGCCAGGACCACGCCGCCGCCAGCTTGCCCCCCAGGTCCTGCACCTGCAGCCGGCGGGCCCAGCGCTCGCTATGGCGGGTATCCTCGTCGGAGCTGGCAAAAGCGTACACCGAAAGGCGGCCAAACTCACGAAACGTTTGAAAGAAATCCCGAAGCGCCCCCAGCAGGTTGGGGCTCTCATCGAGCGAAGTCTTTTCCCATTGGGCACCCAAATCGGCCCGCGCGGAAGCTTCAGAAAAAGCCTGCCAAAAGGCCTCGTCGTTGGGGAACAGGTGAGTAAGGTCCCAGCTTGCTTCGGCCACGTGACAACCCTCCAAGGAAGGCGATGGTAGCAAACCAAAAGGCTAAAGGATGAGCATGGCGTCGCCGTAGGAGTAAAAGCCAAACCCCCGGGCTTTGGCCATCTCGTAAGCGGCCAGCACCCTCTCTCGCCCCGCCAAAGCCGACACCAGCATCAACAACGTGGAACGGGGCAGGTGGAAGTTGGTGAGGAGAGCCCCCGTGCCGCGAAATACGAAACCCGGGAGGATGTAGGTGTCGGCATGGGCGACTCCGGGCAAAACCCTGCCCCCGCCTCGCTTCAACGCATCTTCCAGCGCCCGCACCGAGGTGGTCCCCACCGCCACGATGCGCCTGCCGAAAGCTAACGCCCGGTTGAGGGCACCGGCGGTTTCGGGGGAAATCTCGTAAAGCTCGGGATCCAGACGGTGCTGCCTGGGGTCCTCGCTTTTTACCGGCTTAAACGTGCCGGGGCCCACGTGCAGGGTGAGGCTTACCACCTCCACCCCCCGGGCCTCGCAGGCCGCCAGAAGCTCGGCCGTTAAGTGCAAACCCGCGGTGGGGGCGGCCACCGCCAGGCCCCTGCGGGCAAAAACCGTCTGGTAGCGCCGGCGGTCTTCCGGCTGCGCCCTGCGTTTCTTTTCGATGTAAGGGGGAAGCGGCACCTCCCCGAGGGCTTCCAGGGCGGAAGCGTCCAGAGGCGGCTGGAAAGCCACCAAAAGCTTGCCCTCCCCTTGCCGCCCCTGGATCACCCCGCGCCCCCAGGGGAACGACACCACCGTTCCCTCCCGCAGCCTGGCCGCCGGACGGCCCATGGCCTCCCAAACGCCCTCTCCCGCCGGCCGCAGCAAGAGCAGCTCGCAAACCCCTCCCCCGGGGCGCCTTCCGAAAAGCCGAGCGGGGATGACCCGCACATCGTTGAGGAGCAGCAGGTCCCCGGGCGTCAGAAGGGCGGGGATATCGCGGATGTTGGCTTCCCACGGGCTGCCCTGCCGGGGCAGCACCAGCAGGCGCGAGGTGCCCCGCGGCCGCGGAAAAGCAGCAATCAGCTCAGGGGGAAGCTCGTAGGCAAAATCCTCCGTCCGCACAACGCAAACGTAGCCTGTTTCCCGCCAACCAGCAAGCCACACCGCATTGCCTGCCGCTGCACGCTGGAATTAGCCGATGTGGCAAGACCCATAGCCCGCTTTTTGGCAAAGGTGCGCTAGACTGACGATGTGAGCAAGGTCGTTGAGCAGGAAGAGGTATTGCACGAGCTTACCCGACGGGTTGCCCAGCGGCTTCAGGGTCGCCGCTATAAGCTTTACCTTTTTGGTTCCCGGGCCCAGGGCAACGCCAGCCCCCGCTCCGATTACGACCTGGCCCTGTGGACCGACCCGCCGCTGGATCTGGCAACGCTGGCCCGTTTGCGGGAGGAGCTGGAGGAGGTCAACATCCTCCAGCGGGTGGACCTGGTGGAGCTGTCCTGGGCACCAGGGCTCAAAGAAACCGTGGAAAAGGAGGGGGTGCTCCTTGGCCAGGGAGGATAAGCTCAAAGCTCAAACTGCCCTTTTGCGCCGGGCTGTGGAGCGCCTGGAGGTGGCCTTATCGCGGCCTAAAGACGAATTTGTTCGCGATTCGGCAATTCAGAGGTTCGAGTTTTGCTTCGAGCTGGCGTGGAAGGTGCTCCAAACTTACCTGGAGCGTGAAGGCCTGGAAGCTCGCTCCCCGCGCTCGGCCATCCGCGGAGCCTTTCAAGTGGGGCTTTTACCCGATGACGCCCAGTGGCTTGAGATGCTGGAGCTCCGAAACCTCACCAGCCACACATACGACGAGGCCCTTGCGGAGAAGATCTATGCTGCTCTCCCCGGCGCTCTCCAGAGGCTCCAGGACCTTCTGCATCGCCTGGAGACGCAAGGACTCGCTCCAGGGAATTCCCAGCCAGCATAAAAGAAAATCACTCCCGAAAATAAAAAGCCCCGCCCGAAGGCGGGGTTTGGAGCTTGCGAGCGTCCAGTTAGAAGCGCACCCCCGAAGCCCGTAAGACGTCCCCAGAGGCTCGGGCAACCGCAAAAGCAGGGGCTTACTTAGCGGCAAAAAGCTTCAGGGTTTTCTCACTAGCTCCACGTCCAAAATCACGCGCACGTCGTCGCCCACCACCACCTCACCGGTGTCCAGCACCTTGTGCCAGGAAACCCCGAAGTCCTTTCGGTTGATGGTCGTGGTGGCGTGCACGCCCACCCGCAGGTTACCCCAGGGGTCCTTCATCACCGGGCTCACCTCGGCCTCCAGAACCACCGGTTTGCTGACCCCCTTGATGGTGAGATCCCCGGTCACCCGGAACTTCCCGTTCCCCGCCGGCTCCACTTTCTTGGACACAAAGGTAATCGTGGGGAATTTTTCCACGTCCAGGAAATCCGCCGAACGTAGGTGCTTGTCGCGGTCAGCAATGCGAGTATCAATGGAGGCCGCCTGGATGCTCACCTCCACCTGGGCGGTTTCCGGCTTGTCGGCCACGGTGGTCACGGACACCGAAAACTGCGTGAACTCCCCGCGTACGTTGGAAACCATCATGTGCCGCACCGAAAACCCTACCGAGGAATGCGCCGGGTCAAGACTCCAAACGGTCTTTTGTTCTTGCGCTTGGGCACCCAAAGCGAGCAAGCTTGCCGCAAATACCAAGACAACCTTCCTCATAACAACCCTCCCTTTCTGCCCAGTTTGCATCCGGGCTAGCCCCAAAAACCCAAAAGCGCCTTTCTTTATTTCGGCACCCGCTGCTGGCGGTATACCTCGGCCAAGGCCACCGCCACCGCCGAAGAAAGGTTCAGAGAGCGAACCACTCCCGGTTCCTGGGGAATCCGCACCAGCCTTTCGGCAAACTGCCGCCGCAAGCTTTCAGGCAAGCCCACCGATTCCCGCCCAAAGACCAGCACCGGGTGGGGCGGAAAGGCAATCTCGAACAGGCTGCGCTCCCCTTCCGCAGAAAAAAAGAACGCCTCGCCCAGCACCGGCAAAGCCCCCGCAAAAGCCGGCCAGCTGTCCCAAACCCGCGGCTGCACGTGCTCCCAGTAATCGAGGCCAGCCCGCTTCAGGGCTGAAGATGAAAGAGAAAACCCCAGGGGCCGCACCAGGTGGAGCTGAGCGCCAAAGGCCAGGCAGCTGCGACCCACGTTGCCGGTATTCCAGGGGATTTCCGGCGAAACCAGCACCACGTGCGCTAACACCGCCATAGGCGAAGTCTAACGGAGAACGAATCTTCAAAGGCGACTCCACACCGCAAACGCGACCACCTCGGCAAATGTGGGACCCGCGCTAAAAAATGTGGGACCCGCGCTCCTGCGCGGGTCTTTTTTCTGCCGCCGCGGAGCGGCGGCCCCGCACAGAGAAAACTGCGGGACCCGCGCTCGAAATGTGGGACCCGCGCTGAAAAATGTGGGACCCGCGCTCCTGCGCGGGTCTTTTTTCTGCCGCCGCGGAGCGGCGGCCCCACAAGTGGACCGGCGGCGACACACGCCGAGCTACCCGTCTCCCTGTTCACAATCGCCCATAATGCCGGCCCAGGGCCACGGTTTCCCTGGAGCCATCAAGCCCGCACGTATCGGGTTCCCTACGATGTACCGCGCCACGACGGCGAGCTTCTCCTGTTTCCGGAGCACATGCTCGAAGAAACCCGGCTGGAATTGCACGTCAAATTTGCCGAGCCAACGCTTAAAATCCGCCACCCAGCGGCCTAGGCTATCCTGTTCTTGCCGCAGAGCCATGAGTACATGAATGTGGTCCGGCATGATGCAGTAAGCAAAAAGGTTGATCCGGCTTTGGCCGTAGAAGCGCAGCGCGTCAACTGCAGCCTGGGCAAGCTTGGGGTTCGAAAACAGTGGTTTCCGATCCAGGCAGCCGATACGCACGTGAAACACTGGTCCCGGACGATCATAGGGGAAACCCTCCAGGCGACGAGGGCGTCCCGGGAAGCTCATGGGGACAATTTACCACGATCAACTCTAAGGTTTCGAGACTGGGCTTCGGATGTGGATCCGCGACCTGTCGCAAGTTCAAGAAAAATGTGGGACCCGCGCTAAAAAATGTGGGACCCGCGCTCCGTCGCGGGTTTGCCGCCGCGGAGCGGCGGCCC